>CAYFOB010000183.1:0-7669 GCA_964344525.1 uncultured Thiomargarita sp. | reverse complement strand
GCGTTCTTGGTGCCAACAAAATTATGCAAAATTAAATTAAAGAGCTTATTAAATAAATGAAACCATTAAAAGCATTAAAAGGATACCTAAAAAATTGGGATAATTTTCAATTGCACATACTTCTAACCAAAGAAGATGATGTTATTGTGGCAAGATGTCTGGATTTTTCGGTATCAAGCCACGGCCACAACGAAACCGATGCACTTGATTCTCTAACAGAAAGTATAAAGGACTATATTAATTATGCAGTAGAAAAAGAGGCATTCAATAATATCATAGACCCAGATGAAGAAATCTTATGGGAGGTTTACAGAAAATTAGAATTGCAAAATGCAATGGTGACTTTTCAGAAAATGGCAAACTCTTTGAAAAAAGAAAACATAAGAGGAGTTGCTTATGCCTAAAGCGCTTGAGCTAAGAAAGGTCATTAAAATTGTAAAACCGTATCAAATAGAATTTAACCTTAATACCGGTGGAAAACATAGCGGCAAGTTTATAAGGGGCAATCAATCATTTCCAGTTAAAACTCATGGTCAAAAAACCATGATTTTGCCATACGCCTTAAATGGATTAATTAAAAAATTTCAATTACCTGATGATGTTTTTGATTCATTCTGAGTGTGTTTAAAATGGCAAATCCCGTTCCACAAATCATTTAGGATTTCTATAGTTTAAAGTTATGTTTAATCATCAAGGTTTTAAGCGGTATTTTGCGAACACCTCATGGTTAATATTTGAGCGAATTTTCCGTATGGGAACAACATTGATTGTCACCATTTATGTTGCTCGCTATCTGGGCCCTGAAAATTTTGGGTTGTTGAGTTATGCTATTAGTTTTGTGGGTTTGTTTACGGCAATTGCGACACTGGGATTAGATGAGATTGTCATTCGTGAACTTGTCAATCATCCTGAGCAACAAAACAATTTATTGGGCACGGCTTTTGTATTAAAATTGGTAGGCACTTTTTTGATGTTGGGCTTCTTAGGTGTTGGCATTCAGTTTATCAATAATGACTCTTTTACAACTCTGCTAATTTTTATTATTGCGATAGCAACTATTTTTCAAGCATTTAATGTTATTTATTTTTATTTTCAAGCAAAAGTACAGCTAAAATTTGTTGTTAAGGCACAAGTTATTCAATCTATTGTTTCAGTTTGCCTAAAACTGTTTCTTGTTTTTGTTCAGGCGTCACTTATTTGGTTTGCGTTGGTTTTGATTATTGATAGCTTGGTGTTGGCGGTGGGTTTAAGTTGGATATATGTTAAACAAAATTTCAAACTATTGACATGGCATTTTCAGTTTGCATTAGCCAAAAAACTGCTCAAATATTCATGGCCACTCATTATGGCAGGTTTGGTCATTTCCATTTATATGAAAATTGATCAGGTAATGATTAAAGAAATGTTGGATAGCGAGGCTGTTGGTAACTATGCGGCTGCGGTTAAACTATCAGAAGCTTGGTATTTTGTGCCAATGGCTATTACAAGCTCGCTCTTTCCAGCGATTATTAATGCTAAAAAAGTCAGTGAAGAATTTTATTATGATAGACTTCAAAAGCTATATGATTTGATGGTTTGGTTGGCTATAGCTATAGCCTTACCTATGACATTTTTAAGTGACTCTGTTGTTAATTTGCTTTATGGTTCTGCATATGATAAAGCGGGTAATGTTTTGATAATACATATTTGGGCAGGGGTGTTTGTGTTTTTAGGTGTTGCGAACGGAAAATGGTTGCTTAATGAAAATTTGCAAATATACTCAGTAATAAATGCAGCAATTGGTGGTTTTATTAATGTTGTTTTAAATTATTTTTTAATAAAAAAATATGGTATTTATGGTGCAGCAATTTCTACAATAATTTCTTATGCTTTTGCGGCTTATTTGTGTCTTCTTATTTTTGAAAAAATGAGAAAATCATTTTATTTATTAACTAATACAATAAATATTTTAAGATTGATATATTTTATTAAAAAGTGGATAGTTCGATAAAATCTTACCATTCTTAAAACAAGGAATTTATTAATCATGAATGTAGAACAAAAATTTAATATATTAGGTGCTTTTAAATTTTTATTACAAAAAGTGACTTCAAAAAAAATAAAATTTGACAATTTACATATTGAACAAGAACGAGCACTCTTTAATGCAATTATTGATGCTGTAGAATATCAAAAAATTTCTTATGAAAAGTTTTGGGATAATGTTAAAGAATGGGCTCAAATAGAGGAAGAACTTTTCAAAAAATATGCGACACTAAAGGAATTTTATGAATCTTGGAACAAAGATTTTGCTTTTAAGAATATTTGTGCCAATGTGGTCAATCAAATGCTTTATCCAGAAATTTATAGTGCTTATGTATATTATGCAAAGCAATCAAAATCCATAATTGATTATGGATGTGGAACGGCGACGCTTTCTTTAGGAGAAATGATTTTGAACAAAGAAAGAAACAAACAATTAATACTATTAGATGTAGAAAATGATATAACAAATTTTGTTAAATATAGAATTAATAAATATAATCTATTAAATAATGTTAAATTTGAAAATGTGTTTGATTTCAAAACAGAAGATAAATCAGATTTAATTATTTGTATAGATGTGTTAGAACATTTGGAAAACTCAGCTGATGTATTTTGTGATGAAATTTATCCAAAATTAAAAAAATATGGATTTTTAATTTTAAGAGCACCGTGGAGAGGGCAATTAACACATCTTGATAAAGCCGCAGATGATTTTTATATTAATGGAGGAAAAAAACTTTTATCAAAAAAATTTAGTGAAATATATCGTTTTGGTTCTATTGATATTTCATGCATCTATATAAAAATTAAATAGACTTTGTGCCGGTTTAATGTATTTCATGAGGCAAAAGAAAAAAATTTAAGTGAAGTCGTCGTTTGTGGAACAGGGAAACTTCGTAGAGACTTTTTGTTTTCTGATGACTTAGCAGAGGCTTGTTTAGTTTTAATGGAAAATTGTGATTCAAAAGATATAGGGGAATTCCTAAATATAGGAACAGGAAATGACTTATCTCTCTATTAAAGAGGGACTTAAAAAAATTTATGACGACTTTTTAAACAATAAAGGTTTAAGATTTTAAAAATGAAAATCGGTTTTTATATACAGTGGAATAAAAACTCTTTAAATTCCACAAAAAATGTGTTAGGTGATGAATTGTTTGGGGAATCTCTTTGCAAAGTACTTAGAAAAATTAAAGGTGTTAAGCAAGTAGAACTTTATGCTCCAAATTATAAGCCAAAAGAAAAACTTGATGTAATGATATATCTCAATGATAATGAAATCATTAAAAATTTTGCACATAAGCACATTTTATATTGGCAAAATGGTTTTGGTGGCAATGCTGATGAAAAATTGACAAGTTTGTATTCGAGAAATTACGATGCCTACATCTTTTTTTCTTATAAACTTCTAAAGATTCATCAAAAAAAAGGTTACAATGGTTTGTACTTACCTTTTGGTGTTGATTTAGAATTTTTTTTTCCAAGAGAAAAAGAGGATAGATTTGAATTTGATGTTGCTTATGTCGGCAATGATATTAAAGGTAAGGATGCCACTATGAAGTATCTTTATCCTGCAATTGAGTATAATTTTGGACTCTTTGGCAATTGGAGAATCTCAAAGTTTAAAATATGGGACAATTTAAAAAAACGAGCACCATATAGAAAAAAGTTTGAAAAAATATCAAAAGGAAAAATACCTCAAGAGGATGTGCCTAAGTTATATAGTAGTGCTAAAATAAATCTTAACTGTACTTTGCAATCTTGTATTGATTGGAATGTGATTACACTGAGAACTTACGAAATTTTGGCGTGTAAAGGTTTTTTAATTACTGATATTGTTCCAATTGCGAAAGAACAGATGGAAGGTTGTATGGTTTTTACAACGGGTGGAAAAGATTTGAAAGAGAAAATCAATTATTATTTAAACAATCCTAGTGAAAGAGAAAAAATAGCAAATAGAGGTTATGAATATGTTATTGAAAATGCCTCTATTGAAGCTTGTGCAAAAAAATTAATTGATTATTTAAAGGAACTGCAATGAAAATAATTTTTGTTAATTCACCCGTCATTCGCTCAAAAAATTCATCACCAGAAAATAATTTTAAAATTGATGGAATTATTACTCAGCCGATATATGGACAAATAAAAGGTATAGGAAGACTTGTTAGCTTTTTGAATAAACTAAATGGCAAAGAAGTTCGGTATGGTGTAAGAGCCGGTTCAAGATGGCCTTGGACAATGGATAGGCCTCATGGGGGCCCCCCTTATCCCTTTTTTATGGGATATGCAGCCTCTTATTTGCAGTCGAATGGCTATGATGTTGAAATTATTGATGCGGTTGTCAACAAAGAGTATTCTTATGAAAAATTTTTAGATCAGGTAAAATCCCAAAAAGCAGATATTGTAGTGGTAGAATGCTCTACACCTACAATAGATATTGACCTTTGGATAGCAAATAGAATTGCTGATTTTACGGATGTAGCCCTTGGTGGTCCGCATTTGTCAACAAATGCTGAGCAAGTTGCTAAAGAAAATCCAAAAATTAAATACTTTCTGAAGGGTGAATATATATTAAATTCTCTTAAAATGGCAAAAACGTTGAAATTAGGTATCTATGAATCAGAAGTTCTTAAGGATGTGGATATGATTCCTTTTCCTTATAGAAACTATGAGGGCGCAGATAAATATTATGACCCAACAATGCCAACCCAAAGACCACAACTTCAAATATATGGTAGTAAAGGATGTCCTTTTAAATGTACATTTTGTGCCTGGCCTCAAACTATGTATTTTGGGAATGTAAGCCTGAGAAAACCTGAAAAAATTGTTGAGGAAATTAAGGAGGCTCTCAAAATTCATCATTACAAAAGTATATTTTTTGATGATGATACTTTTAATTTGGGTACCAAGAGAATTAGCGAACTATGTAATTATATGGAAAAAATGGGGCTTCCTTGGACTATGATGGGCAGACTTGATTGTTCACCAGATTGGCTATATGATAAAATGATTGATAGTGGTTGTGTGGGTATGAGATTTGGGATTGAAACCTTTGATTTAGAAATACTTAAAACAGTCAAAAAAAGAATAGAAAGAAAAGATTTCAAAGGCACATTAGAGCATATAGCCACAAAATATCCAAAATTGATGATACATCTAACAATGATGAAGGATATGCCAGGGCAAACTGATGAGATACATCAAAAAGACCTCAAAATTTTACATGATTTAGGATTTGAAGAAAGTTCAGGTCATAATAATATATATCGAAATTATCAACTCTCCAGATGTGCACCATTTCCGGGTACTGAAATGTATAGAGAAATGATTAAAAAATATGGTGAAGAGAAATTAAACCATTATAAATTATATGACGGTGGACAAGAAACTATCCTTAAAAAGGTTCAAAAATGAAAAACACTAAAGTCGCTATAATTGGTGCATCAAGTTTTATAGGTTTTGAATTATTTAATTTTCTTGAAACCTATTATGAGGTTATTGGTACGTATTATAAACACCAAAAAGATACTAGAATGATTAAAGTTGATATTACAAATCATGATGATATCCAAACATTTCTTTTAAAGAATAAACCTCATTTTTTAATTTGGCTCTCAGCTAATAAAAATGTGAAGGAATGTGAGAATGATTATGAATCGGCTTATCGTTTAAACACAAAGTCTGTTAAGTATGTCATAGATATTCTATTAAAAAACCGTTTGGAAACCAAACTGATCTATTTTTCTTCAGACTATGTTTTTGAGGGAAAAAGAGGTAATTATAAAGATAAAGAAACTGATACCCTAAAACCAAATACTATTTATGGTCAAACAAAATATAATAGTGAACAATTACTTAATAATTCTGCAATAGATTATAAAATTATTAGGCCTTGTGCCGTTATGGGTAAAAATGGCGTATTTTTTTCTTGGTTAACGAATGCTTTAAAAAAAGAAAAAGAAATTCAAGCTTTTTCAAATATTTATTTTACACCAACACCTATTGGACTTTTAAGTGAAGTCATTAAGAACCTAATAGATGAATATTATTCGATTGAGGAAAGTGTATTACATGTAGTAGGCAATAAAAAGCTGAGTAGATACGAATTCGCTCTGCTCATAAAAAACTTAAGTCCTGTTTTTAAAGCGCATTTAATTCCGACAAAAGTGGATTACAATAACAACTATTTTCAACCAGATATTTCACTTATCCAATCTGATATTGTACATAAGTGGGTAAAAAAGGGATTGATAGAATATTTGCAACAAGAGGTTATTAATGATGATTAAAATGATAGAGCGATATTTTCAATTTGAAGATGAAAGAGGAAAATTAGAAGGGCTAATAAACATTGGCAATTGGAAAGAATTAAATTTAATATCTTCTGATAAGGATATGACAAGAGGCAATCACTATCATAAGAATACTTTGGAACTCTTTATTATTTTATCAGGACGAATAAATGTCGTATGTCAAAAGATCGTAAATGGGCAATTAGCATCAGAAATGACTGAAAAAGAAGTTAAAACAGGAGATGTTTTCTTGATAGAACCCTATATTAATCATATATTTTACGTTTTAGAAGATTCTCAATGGATTAACGCACTATCAATACCCATTGAACAAAATAATCCTGATATATATAGAATCTGTCCAGCTTCCACAACATCATGAAAAATTTCAAATAAGATATTCCCAACAACCCGCCTATTCTTTTGGATTCAACGAGACAAAAAATGTCTAATACTTTTACACCACCTCATCCTCTCAAAATAGCTGTTTTATTTTTAGTCTTTAATAGACCTGATACAACAAAACAAGTTTTTGAAGCTATTAGAAAAGCAAAACCGCCAAGACTTTATATCGCCGCTGATGGAGCAAGGGAAAATAAAAAAGACGAAAAAGGAAAAGTTGAAGAGGTTAGAAGTCTAGTATTAAAGGGAGTTAATTGGGATTGTGAAGTTAAAACGCTTTTCAGAGAAAAAAATTTAGGCTGTAAAGTGGCGATGAGCAGCGCAATTGATTGGTTTTTTGAGAATGAAGAAAAAGGAGTGATACTAGAAGATGATTGTTTGCCAAGTTCTAGCTTTTTCTGGTTTTGTCAAGAATTACTTGAGAAGTACCGCGAAGATGAAAGAATAATGCAAGTCAGTGGAACAAATATTAATTCAAAGTGGAAGGATGAGAGTCAGGATTATTTTTTCTCATATTACCCTGCAATTTGGGGATGGGCAACATGGAAAAGAGCTTGGAAACATTATGATGTCAAAATGGCGCTGTGGAACAATCAAGAAGCAAAAGAAGGAATTAAAGATATCCTTAATAATAGGGGGCATTATAGGAAACGTGTGAGGTTATTTAACTCCTTAACAAAAGGACTCATTGATACATGGGATTATCAATGGAATTTTGCCACACTAATAAATTCGGGCTTATCTATTGTTCCATCAAAGAATCTCGTTTCAAATATTGGATTTGGAATAGATGCAACACATACAATAGATGTAAACTCAAATTTAGCAAATCTTCCGGTTTATAAATTATCATTTCCCCTCAAAAAAAATAAAATCATTGTTGTTGATAGGAAATATGATGCTATTTTCATAAAAAAAGCACATCAAATAAAAATATTATCAAGCATTAA
>CAYFOB010000182.1:0-7669 GCA_964344525.1 uncultured Thiomargarita sp. | reverse complement strand
GTTTCCTATATTAGTACTTAATAATATTTTTATTTACTAACTTGAACATCGAGTCATAGGATTTTTCAGGAGAGTTTTGAAAATGTTCAGGCAAATAGAGTATAAAAGTACTGCCCTGACCTACTTCGCTGGATAATTGCAAATCTCCCCCAAGCAATCTGGCTAATTGACGGGAGATAGAAAGTCCCAGTCCTGTGCCACCGTAGCGCCGGTTAGTACTCCCATCGGCTTGTTGAAAAGCTTCAAATATTACTTGTTGCTTATCAGCTGGAATCCCAATGCCAGTATCAGTCACACTGATTTCTAGCGTTTTTGCAGGGTCCAGATTCAGAAATTTGACGGCATCATGGTCTTCTGGGCGTTGTATTGTCAGTTTGACTTCGCCCTTGGTGGTAAATTTAAAGGCATTTGATAACAGATTGTTGATAATTTGTTTCAGTCGTTGCCCATCAGTCGTCAATTTTGCCGGTAAATCCTCAGCCACAGTCACAGGAAAACCAACGCCTTTTGTTTCCGCAATGGGTTTGAATTTTTGTTCAACCTTCTCAAGCGTCTCTTTCAGTAACACTTTTTCCAAATGCACTTCAATTCTGCCGGCTTCTACCTTAGCTAAATCAAGAATTTCATTGATCAGCGTGAGCAAGTCCTTACCGGCACTGTGAATGGTTTGGGCATATTCTACCTGTTCTTCATTCAAGTTGCCGCCTCGGTTATCAGCTAATAATTGCGCGAGAATCAGGAGACTATTTAAAGGTGTACGCAATTCATGAGACATATTGGCGAGAAATTCGGATTTGTACTTACTTGCCAATTCTAATTCTTGGGCTTTTGTCTCAACGGCAGATTTGGCTTTTGCCATATCTATTTGGCTTTGTTCCAATGCCAAATTTTTGTCACGAATTTCCTTTTGTTGCCGTTCTAATTCTCTCGTGCGTTCTTCCAATTCTTCATTGCTTTGGCGCAATTCTTCTTGTTGAGATTGCAACTCTTCGGCTTGGGCTTGCTGTTCGTCAGATTGGCTTTGCAATTCTTCATTTGACTGTTGAAGTTCAGTCTGTTTGTTTTGCAACTCTTGTTTCTGACTTTCCAATTCTTTATTCGATTGTTGAAGTTCAACTTGTTTGTTTTGCAACTCTTGCTGTTGATTTTGCAACGCTTCTGCTTGCTTACGGGTTTGTTCTAACAGAATTTGCATCTGTTGGTGTGACTGGGTGGAATTGATAGCAATAGCCAGTGTTGGCATAATTTGCTTCAAAAATTCAATTTGTATCTCAGTAAATACTTTGAATGCCGCCAGCTCAATAACCCCTTTCAATTTTTCTTCATGCAAAAAGGGCATCACTATAATGGCGCTGGGGGTTGCATCTCCTAAGGCTGATTGAATATAAATATAATCAGTTGGGGGTTGAGTAATGACTATTGTTCTCCGCTCCAAAGCGGCTTGCCCCACAATGCCTTCACCCAGCTTAAATTGATTAGCCACCGATTTGCGCCACACGTAGGCATGACTCGCCTTCATCTTCAAGAAGCCATCAGTCCCTTCTTCATACAGATACAATGCCCCAATTTGGGCTTCTACATAGGGCGCAATAAAATTAATCGCATTTTTAGAAACTTGCAAAAGGTCTTGCTCGCCACTCAATTTTTCATTTAATTGAGTTTGCCCTGTTTTAAGCCAATCTTGTACTTCATTGGTTTTCGTGACATCACGCAATTTGTGGATCATATCAGATAGTGCTCGCCCCAATTGATCTTCCTCAGAGCGTAACGTTACTTCTCTGCTATAATCACCCGCGGCAACGGCATTCGCTTGTTTAATCGTCTCATTAATGCTTTCTTTCAATTGGTGAGAAGAAAGGACAATTTCGGCAATTTCATCTTTTTCTTGGTATTTGATCTCATCCTGAACGGGTTTGCCTTGCGCCAGAGATTTTAAATGGCTATTAATCTGTAACAACGGTGCCAGCAAGCGATTGCTAAAGCGGTTAATAAAAATCAGCACCAAAAAACCAATCAACAAGGTTATTGTGATGATTGCCCATGTTGCCTGTTGTCGTGCGGTGAGTGCCGCATCGCGCAATATTTCCATGTCCTTACTGTGTTGTTCAACCAATTCACGTATAGTTTCCATGATTTTGTTATACGCGGGGGTACCTTTTTTGATAATCACGCGCAGTGCATCTGCTTTGGTAAAATCTTGGCTGAGCAACAAAATTTGCTGGCTAATATTGTCAAACTGTTGCCAATTGTCCCGAAAAGCTTGCAAAGTTTCAACGTGAAAAGCAGCCTCTGTTTTATCAAACGCATAAGTCTCCTCGATGGTTTGAAGTTGCCCCACAATTTGCTTGTCCAATTGGGCAATTTCTTGCTCCAGTTGTTGCATCGTCTCTACTTCAGAAACCCCACTATGGGCAATTAAGCGCAACCATCTTTCTGAAACTGAGGTTTCAAGCTCGTTAATTTGCAAAATGGGGATCGCCTCTTTTTCTACCAAAGACATGGACATATTCGCCACACTGTTGGTAAAAAATAATCCTATCCCGCCAACGAGTGCTAAGCAGGCAATGGTGACAACCGTATTCACCATTAGTCTAGAACGGACACGCATGTAAATATTCTCCTTTATTTTTCAGGTGAATTGTGATAGAAACTATCATCGATAAACGCTTCAAGATTGACAGTGTCAATAATTTCCGCCTCTATGGAAATATCTACAATCCTTTGGAAATCTTCGATTTTGGGGTTTAAATCAGTAAAAGATATCCGATTAGAGGGATTTTGTAATCCCCTCATCACCGTATATTTGGAATGTGGAAAATATTTTTTAGCCGTAAGCAGCGCCACCTGCTTAGAGCCATTTTCCAGTTTATCCTTATCAATCCATTTTCCGACGCGAATCAAACTATTAACCCATTCTTGAACAGCAGGGCGATGATTTTTAATCAGTTGTTGGTTCAAAATGACAACGCATTCAACATGATTATCAATAATTTCCTTGGTGAGCACTAAAATTTCACCGACGCCAATATGCTGTGCTTTGGCACCAAATGGCTCTGCGACAATAAATGCGTCAATTCTTCCCAATTTCATCGCTTTGATCATATTAGGCGGGGCAATTACTTTTGGGATGACATCTTTTAGTGTAATACCACCACTCATCAAATATTTATTGAGTAAAGCGGTGTGAGTTGATATCCGCGATGGGATGGCAATCGGTTTACCTTTCAAATCGGCAGCCGAATAAATATCGGCTCTCTTTTTGATGGTAATTGCTGAGCCATCGCGGTGCGCCAATAAAATGGTTTTGATATCAACCCCTTGATTAAATAAATCCATCGCCAAAGGCGAAAGAATAAAAGCGGCATCAATCACACCGGCTTTAAGTGCCCCCACCATTTCGCGCCATGCTTTAAACAATTTTGGTTTAATTTCTACGTGTTGAAATTTATCATTATCCTGAGCATGTGACACAAGCAAGGTGAGATGATCAAGAATGGGTAAATAACCAACTCTAATTGTGGTTATTGCCATTGCGTTGGTGTACATACCCGATATGAGTAGCATCGTTGCGAAATATTTCGTGAATTTTTTCAATGTTTACCTCCATTGTTTTTCTGTACTTAGCGAAGCTTTGCACTTCAATTTATTGGAGTACAAAGCTAACGAGTGCGTAACATCAATTTGATCAGAATTCCAACTGAACACGAGTTTGGAATATACGAGGATCATCATCTCCTTTGACGACAGTACCATTAGCATGTACCAATCCATTGGCATTAGCAAATTCATCATTGTCCACAATAACATAATTAGCCATTAGGCGAACTTGTGGATTAATGTACCAGTTAATGCCCACGGTGATATTTTTTTCCTCACCTCCTGTGATATCCCCATCATTCAAATCAAGCGTGCTGTAACGTACTGCCACTTCCCAAGCCCCACTTTTTCTTTTTGGTTTGATGCCTCCAAAATTGCCCGCTTTTTGATTGTATGGACGCGATTCACCGGTGATAAACCAACTGGCGTAAACATACCAACCACCAATTTTAATATCTGGGGAATCACCAGGAGACTGATCTTCGCGGTCAAAATCAAGGAGCATATATTCTCCTTGCAGAGAAAATGGTCCAAAAACCGTGGCCGCTTCAAAACCATATCTGTTGAAATTTTCAACATTGTTTATAGGTCCTGTATCAAGATACTTGACATCAGTGACATAAGATTCAGGGCGAGTACTAAATCTCACCACCCCCTTGTCATTTGTGTGACGATGAAGCGCTGCTACACCCAGGTGCAAGGCTTGAGTTTCAGAATAAAAAGGGGCAAAAGTCCAACGCGTAATCAACCCCCATCCTTCGTCACCTTCATCAGGCACATCACTGTCAACAGGTTGACCTGCTGTACCAACAGCACCTGTCCATGTTTTTCCCACCGTTTTCGCAGCCAAACCAATCAAACGCCCTGGCGCAAAAACGTTGATCAAACCACGTTCCATAAAAGTGGTATGTTTGGTGGATATTTGCTGCTCGAAACCAAACGGCAATTTGTATTGCCCCGTCGTGATTTTAAAGGACTGGAAACCGTTATAACGGATCAAAGCATCTCTGAGGATTACATCGTGAGTATCATTATCATCCCCCGTGATTTCGGTACTGAAAGAAAAATACCAATCTTTCTGCAAACTACCATCGACTTCCAAACGAGCGCGACGAAGTGTAGTGCCATTACCCAAAGGATTTTTGTCCTCATCATGTAAAGCGAGATCATGCATGATTCGCCCGCCCAACCTAATGCCACTTTCATTGCCTGCAGCAGGGACGATATTGGGGATTGTTAATGTACTCAATAATATCCCACTGGTAATAAATTTATTCATGTATTTAATAAATCCTATTTATCTACTGATGTTACGCACTCTTGTTCACAAACCATAGTCGCTTCGCTATGCTTTGCACTCCAAAAAATTCAATCGTTTTTTGGAGTGCAAAGCAACGCTTTGCGACTTGTGAACGAGGATGCGTAACACCAGTTATTAAAAGTAATCCTTGTAGTTATTTGTGGTTTTGGAACATCCGTGCGTAACATCAGTTATCTAGTTTATAGCAATGTGATAGCATAAAGATTTTTTATCTTTTTGACAATATTTAAGCATTTTTCATGCCATATTTTCTGTTCCAAACTAAAGTTTGGACTCCTACCCGACAAAATGGTGCGTAGGACGCACCCTACAACATCAAATTATTCGTAAGTAAAAGTGTACTCATTATGCTTGTTAGCATTTTTCAGTTCAAGAAAAGGGACAGCTTGATCATCCGATTTACAAGCCTTTTCCCATTTTGATTCGTGAGTAAAAAGAAGAAATGCGCCAGATTCAACACAGCCCTTGATGCCACCGGTATCGCCATTGCTTGTTTTAAAATTCGCGTCCGTAACAGGTTGAGCATCAACTTGAATGTGGAGGTATAAGCTGGTAGAAAGCAAGCCACCAGATTGAAAGGGGACTTTACACTCCGCCGGTTCTACATTCCACCATCCCTCGGTAATAAAAAAGTTGCCTTTATCAGCAAACAGTTTCCAATAACCAATAGCGATAGTGACTTTTTTTGAACCTTTGTTGCAAAATTCAAACCGGAGTGAGTCATCATAGAATTTTCGATCCAAAGGCGTAGCCCCATTTCTGTCCATCCAAAATGCTTTTTCCCAAAACCAAACTTGATCACCTGCATAAGCGGGTAGCGTAATCATCAGGCTTGCGGTTGTTAAGATGATATATAGTTTGCTTTTCATAATTAGACAAGGATGTTGTAAAATGAGTTTGATTGATAAAAAACAAGCATAGCATGGAGTCCACACATGAAAAAACAAGTTTTATATGGTTCAACCAATTATGAAGAAATTGTGCAAGAACACGGTTATTTTGTTGATAAGACAAATTATATCAAAAAGCTGGAAACGATAAAAAATCCGGTCTTTTTGCGTCCAAGACGGTTTGGAAAGTCCCTTCTATGTTCTATGTTGCAGTATTATTATGATCTGAATTATGCCAATCGCTTTGACGAACTTTTTGGTCAGACTTGGATTGGGCAACATCCCACAGCCCAAAGAAATCGTTTTATCGTTTTGTCGCTGGATTTTTCTAGTATCAAAATCGCTGCAACGACAGAAAAAATTGAATACAGTTTTAACCAACATTGCAATGGCATTCTGAGTTTTTTGCGTGATGAATACGCTTCGCTTCTTGGAAATATGCCAAAAATTATCATGGAAGATGCGGTCTCTGACAATTTAGGTAAATTGTTGCACTACATTCGCGCAAACCGGTTGCCACAAATGTATATTATCATCGATGAATATGATAATTTTGCTAATCAACTGATTACTGCCAATAAAGACAATTTTTACCACGAGCTGACTAGGGATAGCAGTTTTTTGAAAACGTTTTTCAAAACCATAAAAGAAGGGCGTAAAACGGGCGCAGTGAACAACACCTTTATCACCGGCGTATTACCCCTTGCGCTAGATGATATGGCTTCTGGCTATAATATTGCCAGTTTCATTACTTTAGATGCAGAATTTGAAACGATGTCAGGTTTTACACAGGCAGAAGTTGATAAGCTACTTGATGAAGTGTACCACGATTATGAAATTGAGCCTGCAACTCGATTGATTGTTGAGGCAATCATCAAAAACCATTACAATGGCTATCATTTTGTTCACTTTGAAGGTGAACCCCTTTATAATTCTAGTCTCTTGATGTATTTTTTGAAGCATTTGTGCCGACATAAAACCATCCCAAAACGGTTAATTGATCCTAATTTGAAAACAGAAATTTCCTGGGTGAGACGCTTGACAGCATCAAATCCCCAAAATACAGAGGAATTTGTTGATCAACTCACTTTGCATAATCAGATTGGTTATGATGAAGTCCTCATGGTAGAAAAATTTAATTTGTTCCAATTTTTTGACAAAGGTTTTTTTCCCGTTTCGTTTTTTTATTTGGGCATGTTGACATTGCAAAATGATTTTTACCTCAAATTGCCTAACCTGAACATGCGACAGATTTTTGCGGAATATTTTAATGAAATTCACCACATTGATGTGTCTTCTCAATACACAGAAATGATGCAAGGTTTTGTCAATAATCCCAGCCTTGAACAACTCTTTGCAGGTTATTGGAAACACTATGTTTCGCAGTTGCCAGAAGCCATTTTTCAGCAAGTGAATGAAAATTTTTATCGCACCACTTTTTTTGAATTGTGTAGCCGCTATCTATCTAATTGGTTTACCTGGCATGTTGAACGCTCCTATCCACAAGGCAAAAGCGATTTGGAATTTGTGGGCAAATATCACGAAAAATTTGCAGGGCTGCGGTGGGTGGTTGAGTTTAAATATTACTCCAACACCAAATTCAAGGAATTCAAAACAACGATTGAAGAATTTGAAGTGCAAGAAGAAGATACTCAGCAAATTGCTGGTTATGTTGAGGGCTTAAAAAAGGAATATCCAGAAGCTCAAATTTCGCAATTTGTGATTTATTGTATTGGAAATCAAGGGTTTCGGGTGTTTGCTGTTTGAATCCGAATTTGATAACAGGAGTGTGTAACATCAGTTAATAAGTAAGTACTGAATCATAAGTTTTCAGGTATTTTGGAGTCCAAAGCAGCGCTTT
>CAYFOB010000181.1:0-7732 GCA_964344525.1 uncultured Thiomargarita sp. | reverse complement strand
CGCCACAGGCATTCCCAAGCAGGAGCTTGGGAACGAGAGTGCGTAACATCAGTGAGTATATCACAATGAGATTTTCGGCTCGTGCGTAACATCAGTTACACAATCTATTTATCAAACCCATAAATAACTACAAGGATTATATTATCGATAGGATAAACTTATGCAAATACTATTAACAGGTGCCAGCGGATTTATTGGACAACATTTATTGCCTACTCTGCTGGCTGAAGGGCATCAAATCGTTGCTTGTGTTCGACATCCTGGGCGATGGCAAGCGCAGTTTCCTGACGTTAAATGGTTAAGCTGTGATTACACCAAGGATCATGATCCACAAGTCTGGTTGCCACGCTTAAATCAGGTTGACGTGGTCATTAATGCAGTGGGCATTATTCGTGAAAAACGTGGACAACGCTTTGAAGATTTACATACACAAGCACCAATTGCCTTGTTTAAAGCCGCCAAAAAAGCAGGTATTCAGAAAATTCTACAAATTTCTGCATTGGGCGCAGAGGCGAAAAGTGCTTATCATCTAAGCAAGCGTGCGGCTGATGAAGCGTTATTGGGCTTAGGTGTTGATGCGGTGATTCTTTATCCATCTATCGTGATTGGGCGAGGTGGCGGAAGTACAACTTTGTTTTCAAGCTTGGCTGCCCTGCCTTGGGTGCCGGTGATAGGGCAAGGCGATCAGCGTTTGCAGCCTATTCATATTGATGATTTTAAAGCGCGTGTGCTGGCATTGTTACGAAATTGGCCCCGTGGTGGACAACGCTTAGAATTAGTTGGCGCTCAGGCAGTGAGTTTTTTGCAACTTTTGTTTTTGATTAGAAATTGGTTGGGTCTGAAACCAACAAAGGCTTGGTTTATTCCCATACCGCTGATGCGATTCATTGCAAAAATCAACGATTGGTTGGGCATTGGACCATTGACCTCAGAAAGTTTAAGTATGCTGTTGCGTGGCAATTGTGGTGAGGCGCCCGCTGGTGTACGCACCGTCGAAGCCAGTTTACGAGATAATCCGGCAACCACCGCGGATCGGTGGTATGCGCGACTCTTTTTTTTGCGCCCCTTATTGCGCCTGAGTATTGGCTTTCTTTGGCTATTCACAGGGATTGTTTCTGCTTTTCTCTATCCAATAGAGGAGAGCTATAAATTACTTGCCACGACGGGAATTAGTGGTTTATGGGCACCAATCATGCTATATTCGGCAGCCGCATTGGATGGTATGCTAGGCATTGCGACTTTGGTGGGTTATCGAATACGTGTTGTGGTTGGCTTGCAATTGTTATTAATGTTGGGCTATACAACCATTATTACAGTGGCTATGCCCGCTTTATGGCTGGATCCTTTTGGTCCAATCACCAAAAACTTGCCACTGATTGTTGCCACACTTATTATGTTAGTTCTTGAAGAGAAGTAAAGATGTTATATCTATTCCTGAAAACAGTCCACATCCTCAGCGCCACAGCACTCTTTGGCACAGGTGCTGGCAGTGCCTACTACATGTTACGGTCACACCTTAATGGCAACATTCAAGCGATTGCTGTCACAACCAAACATGTCGTTGCAGCTGATTGGATATTCACGACAACCAGTGGCATCATCCAACCTATCACCGGCATTTGGATGGCGATGATCGTAGGTTGGCCTCTCACACAAAAGTGGCTTTTGATTAGCATTGCATTATATATTTTTGCGGGCGCTTGCTGGCTACCGGTGGTTTGGCTGCAATATCGTTTGCGCGACATGGCAAGAGAAGCGGTGGCTAATAAGACGCTTTTACCTCCTCTTTATTATCACTACATGCGTATTTGGTTTGTATTAGGCTGGCCCGCGTTTATTTCCTTGATCATTGTGTTTTTTTTGATGGTATTTAAGCAACCTATTTAACAGATGTCACACAATCATTCTCATCATCCCCAAAATCGTGCCTTTGCGATTGGTGTCACACTCAATATTGGATTTGTGATCATTGAAGCTTTTTATGGGCATAACTTAAGTGATGTACTAGGACTGCTCCTGGCTTGGGGAGCAAGCATATTGGCTCAAAAAGAGCCAAGCTCAACGCGAACATATGGTTTCAGAAGACTCACAATACTTGCCTCTTTAATTAGCGCCATTTTGTTAGTATTTGCGCTTGGCGCAATTGCTTGGGAGGCGATTGAAAGATTTAACGATCCAAAACCGATCAATGGAATAACAATCATCATAGTGGCAGCCATTGGTGTTGTGATTAACACAGCAACAGCTTTGCTTTTTATGTCTGGGCAAAAAAAAGATTTGAATATTAAAGCCGCCTATTTACACATGGCAGCCGATGCAGCAGTTTCATTAGGCGTTGTCGTTGCTGGACTTGCAATTATGCTAACAGGCTGGAATTGGCTTGATCCAACAATCAGTTTAATTATTGCTGCAATCATCCTAATAGGCACATGGAGTTTGTTACGAGATTCTGCGAATTTGACAATAGACTCTGTACCTAGAAACATTGATTTTAATGAGGTTAAAAAATATTTAAAAAATTTGTCTGGAGTCAAAGAAGTCCATGATTTACATATTTGGGCATTAAGCACAACAGATGTTGCACTTACTGCGCATTTGATTATGCCTAATGCATCTATTGATGATACTTTTTTTGAGCAAGTTTCAAAAAAGCTTCATGATCAATTTGAGATTAATCATCCAACTCTACAAATTGAGAAAGGCAATAAAGTTTGCCAACTGGCACATGAAGGTAGCCTTTAATAGATATCGCGCTTCGCTAAGCTTTGCGCGGAATGTTTTCATATAAATAGAGTTATTGACCACTTAAACGTTTATTTATAAGTGAAAATTTCATTTTCGCTTAGGTAAGCTTCCCAACATATTTTTATATCTTATTGAAAATAAAGTACTTTTAAAATTGGCATGCAATTTGCTATTTAGAGTGGTGAACACCGTCAAAAATTTATGCAATTTGTACCGGTGCAATTTTTAATGTGTCAATATTCCCCTTTACGCCCCCCTCTTAAGATGGGATTAACCAAGGCTTAGATCGTTATAGGGGAAGAGGTACTTAAGATATGGAAAAATCAATCCATTACGAGTTCAGTCACTCTAGAAAAGAGCTCATTTCGTATGTCAAAAATCGTTTTCGTCTCTCAACGTTTGAGGCTGAAGACGTTGTACAAGAGGCTGCAATCACTTATTTCTGTGAGGCAAACTGTTGTCATACCAACCTCTATTCTTTGTTGGGTTGCAAGGCAAAGGATTTTATTCGCCAGCGGAAAAGCCGAAAAATGGTGATTGTTTATTCTAGCGAAACCATTGGTGATTTTACAGAGAAGCTAGAAACGATTACCTATGAGAAGGAAGAGGTAGAGAATCAAATTGATCTTGAAAGAGTGTGGCACAAATGCCGCAAAAAGTATCCTGAGAACACACGAGCAATTGCGCTCGAAATTGCAGGCTATTCGATTGAGGATATTGCCAAAAAAATTGGTAAAACCAAAGGAGCAACAAGAGCCTTTTTAGACAACAGCCGTATAAAATTGCAGAAATATTGTTTTAAAAAAGACTTCTGATTTTTAGAAAAAAAATATTCTTCCACCGATAATAACTACAAGGATTATATTTAATAACTGATGTTACGCAACCTCTTCACAAGCGGCAAAGCGCTGCTTTGCACTCCAAAGAATTTAACGTTTTTTTTTTCGTTCCAAGCAGCGCTTTGTCAGTGTGGGAATAAAAGTGCGTAACATCAGTTATTCAAGAAGGGATAAAGCTCATAGATGGCGCAAGATTTATCCTTTTTTAAATGCTTTCCGTTATTGTTGGGGGAAGAAATTTGCGTAACATCAGGGGATAAACCAACATTTTTGCTTTATCCCTTCTTAACTGATGTTACGCAACCTTGTGCTTCGCTCCGCGAAGCACCGCTTTGCACAAATGGGAACTCCATTAAAATGAGCCACCACACATCCAAAAAAAAACCACATAAATCTGACATAGATATTCGTGAAGAAATCGATTTGATTCGTCCTGAATTATACATCAACCGTGAATTAAGCCTATTGGCTTTTCATCGCAGAGTGTTAGCGCAAAGCAAGGATCCAAATATGCCTTTACTTGAGCGTTTGCGGTTTTTATGTATTGCTAGCACCAACTTGGATGAATTTTTTGAAGTACGAGTCGCTGGTTTAAAGCAACAAGCCGCCTTTGGTTCGGTGCAAGCTGGGGCAGATAATCTGTCTCCTCAGGAAGTGCTTAATCGTATCAGCATTGCCGCCCATGAGCTTGTTGAGGAGCAATATCGTTTACTCAACGAAAATATTTTTCCCGCCTTAGAACAGGAGGGGATTTGTTTTGTTAAGCGTGATGACTGGACTGAGGCTCAAAGTCAATGGGTACGAAACTATTTTTATGATGAATTGCTACCAATATTAAGCCCCATTGGTTTAGATCCCGCTCATCCCTTTCCACGTACACTTAACAAAAGCTTGAATTTTATCGTTTCTCTAAAAGGGAAGGATGCTTTTGGGCGCGATAGTGGGCGGGCTGTGGTACAAGCGCCACGTTCATTGCCCCGCCTTATCGCATTTCCGCCTGAATTATCTGAACATCCTCACGATTTTATTTTTCTGTCTTCCATACTACATGCTTACGTTGAAGATTTATTTCCAGGCATGAAAGTCACTGGATGTTATCAATTTCGCGTCACTCGTAATAGCGATTTGTTTGTTGATACTGAAGAAGTTGATGATTTGCTACGCGCTTTAGAAGGTGAATTACCAGGGCGTCGTTACGGTGATAGTGTACGTTTAGAAGTCCCTGATAATTGCCCAGACAAGATGATTGGTTTTTTATTAAAGCATTTTAATCTTGATAAAAAAGATTTATATCAAGTCAATGGTCCTGTTAATCTCAACCGCCTGTTGCCTTTGCCCGATTTGGTTGATCGCCCAGATTTAAAATATCCAAGCTTTACGCCCGAGATGCCCACCAATTTAGGGCGCAATTTATTTACGACAATTCGTGAAGGTGATATATTGTTACATCACCCTTTTCAATCTTTCACACCTGTGATTGACTTTGTGCGTCAGGCTGCAACTGACCCAAAAGTCTTAGCCATTAAACAAACCCTATATCGAACCAGTCATGATTCTGTACTTGTTGATGCTTTGGTAGAAGCGGCGCGTTCTAGTAAAGAAGTCACGGTGGTGGTTGAATTGCGAGCCCGTTTTGATGAAGAGGCTAATATTCGTTTAGCCAGCCGCCTACAAGAAGCAGGGGCTCATGTTGTTTATGGTGTGGTGGGTTATAAAACACATGCTAAAATGACTCTGGTTGTGCGCCGTGAATTGAATAAACTTCAACGTTATGTGCATTTAGGTACTGGCAACTATCATGATCGTACTGCGCGTATTTATACCGACTATGGCTTACTAACCTGCAATCAAGATATTGGTGAAGATGTGCATAAAATTTTTATGCAATTAACCAGCCTTGGACGAGGGGCGAAATTAAAAAAAATGTTGCAATCACCATTTACTTTGCAAACAGGTTTGATAGAACGCATTGAACGCGAAGCAGAAACGGCTCGTCAAGGTAAACCTGCGCATATTATTGTTAAAATCAATGGTATTACAGAACCGAAAATCATTCGTGCTTTGTACAAAGCCTCAATGGCAGGTGTCAGAATTGACTTGATTGTGCGCGGTGTCTGTTGTTTAAAACCAGGTATCCCTGGCATTTCTGAAAATATTCATGTACGTTCTATCGTTGGGCGATTTTTGGAACACACTCGCTGTTATTATTTTTTGAATGGGGGAGAACCTGAAGTGTTTTGCGCCAGTGCTGATTGGATGGATCGCAATTTGCTAAAACGGGTAGAAGCATGTTATCCCATTGAAAATCCAGAAATCAAAAAGCGCGTGATTGAACAAGGATTAAAATTGTATTTAGAAGACAACACTCAAGCATGGGAACTGGATAGTGAGGGTAATTGTACTCGCATCACGCATAACGATGATACACCACTTGTTTCTGCCCAACAAACTTTGTTACAGCTTTTGGTGGATAAAAGTTAGTCCCTGCGTGGGAAGAAGAATCAGAATTTGCAGAATAAATTCTGATTCAGACAAAAAGCTTATTTAAGAGGAAAACACCATGAAAACCATCGAAATCATGGACACCACCCTAAGAGACGGGGAACAAATGCAAAACGTCTCTTACACGCCTGAAGAAAAACTAACTATTTCTAAAATATTACTAACAGAAGTCAAAGTGAATCGTTTAGAAGTAACCTCTGCCAGAGTTTCAGAAGGCGAAAAAAAATCAGTCCTCAAAATGGTAGATTGGGCAAAGGATGTTAATCTTGTTGATCGGTTTGAAATTTTAAGTTTTGTTGACAAAAATCAATCAATTGAATGGGCAAAATCGGTTGGCATCAAACGAGTCAATTTATTGACTAAAGGCTCATATAAGCATTGTTCTGAGCAACTGAAAAAAACGCCTGAGCAGCATGCACAAGCAATTCGAGACACCGTTCTTTATGCTGCTGACAGTGGAATTGAGGTGAATGTTTATTTAGAAGACTTTTCCAATGGCATTAAAACGTCCCCAGATTATGTCTACTCTATGATTGACGTGTTGTTAACGCTACCCATTAAAAGAATTATGCTGCCTGATACCTTGGGCATTTTTAACCCTTTTGAAACATACGATTATGTTTCAACAATCGTCAAAAAATACCCAGAAGCCCATTTTGATTTTCACCCCCACAATGATTATGGACTTGGCACTGCCAATGCACTAGCGGCTGTCAAAGCGGGTGTGCAAGGTATTCATGCGACAATCAATGGCATGGGAGAACGTGCCGGAAATGCACCGCTAGATGAGGTGGTGGCTGGACTTAAAGATTTTTTGTCTGTCAAGCTTGATGTTGACGAAAAAAAGCTTCACAAAATTTCAAGAACAGTTGAAATGTTCTCAGGGCAAAGGATGGCAAATAATAAACCTATCTATGGTAAAAACGTTTTTACACAAACGGCGGGTATTCATGCAGATGGTGACAAAAAAGGTAATTTATATGGCAACCGACTGGTACCAGAGCGTTTTGATCGAAAGCGAAAATATGCCCTTGGCAAATTGTCTGGTAAAGCGAACTTAGAAATGAGTTTAAAAGAGCTTTCTATTGAACTGAGTGAAGAGGAGAAAAAAGTTCTTTTACAAAAAATTGTTGAATTGGGTGATAAAAAAGCAGTCGTCACCACCGAAGATTTGCCCTATTTAATCAGCGATATTTTTGAAACGCCCGAAGATATTCCGTTTAAATTATTACGCTGCTCTATCAATTCGACTTATGAATTGAAATCGGTAGTTGCGGTACAATGTGCTTATCAAGGGCAAAAAAAGGAGGCAGAAGCCTATGGAGATGGTGGTTATGATGCGTTTATGAATGCGCTAAAAAAGATATTAAAGACATTTCATATTCCAGTGCCTCAATTATTGGATTATGAAGTCACCATCCCCCCCGGTGGCAAAACGGATGCGTTGGTACAAGCGGCTATCACTTGGCAATTCAAAACAAAAAACGATCAAAAAATCACGTTGACAACACGAGGAATCAATCCTGATCAAAATATGGCGGCGATTGAGGCGACTGTGAAAATGGTTAATTTGATTATTTCAACTTAAAAGCTGATGTTACGCATACTCGTTCCCAACCTCTGGTTGGGAATGCCTGTGGCGACGC
>CAYFOB010000180.1:281-7743 GCA_964344525.1 uncultured Thiomargarita sp. | reverse complement strand
ATAATCATATCAATCACATAAATCACAGTTCAAATTATTTAGGGACAAGTCTATTGTCTGATAACTGATAACTTAAAAATGACAGTTTTTTCTCAAAATCCAACTGAAGCCAGCTTTGCTTTCGAAGGGGATATAGTTAATTGCCGCGGTGAGTGGACATTAGATACCATCCACAAATTAGAACGGCGATTGGACAAATTTTCTTGGCCAATGACTTTTACCTTTGATGGCAGCGCAATAAAAGCAATGGACTCTGCAGGCGCATGGTTGCTATTTCGCACTCAACAAACATTAGAAAATGCGGGGCATTCTATCATCTTGCAAGGTTTTAGTGCTGAGCATAGCGATTTGTTGCAGATGATGGCAAATTATGCCGCCAAGCGCGAATCAATCAGCTTGCTCCCCTCGCCCAAGTTTTTAGAAAGGATTGGGCGATATAGCCACCAACGCTTTAATTACTTTATTGATTTTTTAGCGTTTATGGGAGAAGCTTTCGTTGTCTTGCTACGGGCGATACGATCACCGACTCGTATCCGTTGGCAAGCGCTGTTTGCGAATTTATACTCAGCGGGGTTTATGGCCCTACCCATTGTCGGGTTATTGGCTTTTTTAACAGGCGTCGTGCTGGCTTATCAAGGTGGCACCCAGCTGAGCGAATATGGTGCTAATATTTTTATTGTTGATTTGGTTGGAATAACACTTTTACGTGAATTAGCCCCATTATTGACTGCAATTATTGTTGCAGGGCGTAGCGGCTCCGCATATACTGCGCAGATAGGTACGATGCGTGTCACTGATGAAATTGATGCGCTCCGCACACTTGGTATTGCCCCAATGGAATTATTAGTATTGCCCAAAGTATTGGCTTTGGTGATTTTGATGCCATTATTATGCGCATTTGCCGATATTGTGGGCATTTTGGGTGGCATGTTGATAGCCAATTTATCATTTGGTGTCAGTGTGACTGATTTTTTAGACCGTTTTCCCAAAGCGGTTTCTCTCACCAATTATTTAATTGGTATTGGCAAAGCGCCCGTATTTGCGGCTGTTATTGCTTTAGTGGGTTGCTATCAAGGTTTTCAAGTCAAAGGTGGCGCGGACAGTGTCGGAAAACAAGTGACCGTTAGCGTCGTACAAGCCATTTTCCTCGTTATTGTGGTTGATGCCTTATTTTCAGTCATATTTAATTGGTTAGAAATAGGAATTACGTCTTGAAATGTCCACCATTATAGAAATCAACGACTTATGCACTCAATTCGGGACAATGGTTATCCATGAGGGATTAAGCCTCAAGGTACAACGTGGCGAAATTTTGGCTATCATTGGCGATAGCGGTGCAGGCAAATCAACGCTACTCCGCGAGATTATCCTACTTGAAAAACCCAGCGCTGGTTCAATCAAAGTGTTTGGGCTTGATATATTGAATCTCAACGAAAAACAATGTTTATGCCTGCGCCGCCGTTGTGGGGTCATGTTTCAACAAGGGGCTTTATTCAGTTCATTAACGGTGGCTGAAAATGTTGCAGTCCCCTTGCTCGAACATACGCGGCTGAGTAAACGCTTAATCAAAGAACTTGTTGCGTTTAAAATGTCCTTAGTTGGCTTACCAATCAGCGCAATGGACAAATATCCCTCTCAACTCAGCGGTGGCATGATCAAACGCGCCGCCGTTGCTCGCGCACTTGCTTTGGATCCAGACATTTTATTTTTAGACGAACCGACAGCCGGTTTGGATCCAATCAGAGCGTTGGCATTAGATGAACTCATTGTGCGACTCAAAGAATCACTGGGTTTAACTGTGGTTATTATCACTCATGATTTAGACTCACTGTGGGCAGTCAGTGATCGTGTAGCAGTATTAGCTGATAAACAAGTATTTGCAGTAACCCCTGTCCAAGAATTGATACACCTTGACCATCCTTGGTTACGAGACTATTTTCATGGACCACGTGGGCGGGCTGCGGAAAAATCGGTATAACTTTTGAATTTGTTGGAGTGCAAAGCAACGCTTTGCGCCTTTATTAATGGTTTTTATTATGGACAGCAAAGTTAATTATGCCATCGTTGGGCTTTTTGTTATCATACTCAACATCGCGCTAGTCGCCACAATATTGTGGTTAAGCGTTGGGACAGAAAAAAAAGATTATCAAACTTATCAAGTTTATATACAAGAATCTGTGTCAGGCTTAAATCATAAAGCCCCTGTTAAATATCGTGGTGTTGAGGTGGGCTATGTGCGTGATGTTAGTATCGTTTTTGAGCGCCCTAACGAAGTGCGACTATTACTAGATATAGAAAAAGGTGTGCCACTTAAACAAGATACTCTGGCTTTATTGTCTGTCCAAGGGTTAACAGGATTAGCATATATAGAGCTAACCGGTGGCAGCCTAAGCGCACAAGCGCCAGTCAGTGAAATAGGCCAACCCTATCCAGAATTGAAAACGAAACCCTCCCTGCTGGAGCGTTTAGATTCAGCAATGTCCACTTTTTTGAAAAATATCAATAATATCTCAAACACAGCCGATGTTTTGTTATCAGAACAAAACCAGTTGGCTGTGACAAATATTTTGCACAATCTTGAAGTGGTTAGTGGCACTTGGGCGGCGCGTACTGATACAATTGATTCAGCTGTGATGAATATTTTGCATAATATTCAAGTTGTTACCAGCACCTTGGCAGCGCACACTGATAACATTGATGTGGCATTAGCCAATGTCTTAAAAACGACTGACAATATTAATTTGATCAGCGACAAAGTTATTGCGCTACTCACTCAACTAGAAAGCAGCTTAGTTGCCCTCGAAAACAGCTCTTTCGCTTTTGCCCAAATTGCAAAAACGATTGAAAAAACGTCTAATGCTTTTAGCAAAACCATTGACAAAACCAATCTTGCGGTGGAATCTATTGACGAAACGACTAAAAAAATTGGTAAAACGGCTGAAGAGATCGGTGCTGCTGTGACAAAAAGCAGCAAGGATATGGACTACTTCACCCGTCAAGCGCTGCCAGAAGTGACTAATACTGTGCGTGAATTACGTGTTTTATCAAATCGTTTGCGTCACTTTGTTCAAGAATTAGAACGTAAACCCAATATGCTCTTGTTTGGAAAATAAACGATGAACTTTGTACTGTGTGGTTTTATCCTATTTCTATTAATGATAACGCCTGCCGTCGCTGCAGATAAGCCTAAGATTTACCTATTTGATGGTGGTTGGGATCAAATAATCCGGCAAACAAATGATACGGGCAAAACGGGTAAAACCTTGCTGATATCAATGCCAAATGCAGCACCGGGATTTGACATACCCATGCTGATGTATTCTAAGGGGGGGTACGAACTTGAATATTATACCGAAGCACGATGGGTTGACACGCCGGCACGGATGCTATTGCCACTCCTGGTGTATCGTCTCGAAGCAACAGGGCTATTTAAAGCGGTTTTATCAGCAGCCACTTCCCCCATTGCAGCCGAATTACGCTTGGATACCGAAATTGTGCGTTTGCAACACTTGAGAAAAACCTATCCATATCCAACCCGCTTAGTGTTACGAGTACAACTATTAGACATGGATGCACATCAAGTGATAGCAACGCAGGTATTTAAAATTGAAAAAAATGCCCCAAGCGACAGTGCCGAAGGCGGTATGTTTGCTGCTCAAGATGCCGTTGCGCTGGTGTTGAAAAAATTAGAGAATTTTGTAGCAGAACAACTTGATAAGTACTATAAACTTTCAAAAAAGGAGTAAATCGTAGTGAATGAGCTGCTAGTTTCTATAATCTTGCTCGCCCATGGTGTTGTTTCGCCTACCCACGAACAATTTTGTTTAAACAAGCCTTGTAACATCATGGACGATTTGAACGAAGATAATAGGCAATGGATGGATATGAGTTGCATAAATGCCACCAGGACACAAAAAAACTTGAATTTGTGTACACAACGAAAAGCGCGATACTCAGGGCAACGGCTTAACAACTTTTTGACAGAGGTGCAACAAGTCTTAGGCAGCACAGACGAATTGTGGCTTGAACTTGAAAAACGCCACAAGGAGTGGGAGCAATTACGAGAACAACAATGTTTTTGGGAAAAGGCGTTTTTTGGAGTTGGCTCAATTGCACCTATGATTTACCATAACTGCATTGCTTTTTGTAACATTTGGCGCATACAAACCATTAAAAGATTTTTATGCGAAGGGTATGGGATGAATCGTTATTGTGATAATGTCTATCGCTTTTCAGGTAAATAATATCACATCCCTAGTATTCGTCAAGGACTTAAGGATATTTTATGATTCGCAGTATGACGGCATTTGCACGCCTTGATTCACAAGAGGGACAATTCTGTTGGGAATTGCGCTCAGTTAACCATCGTTATTTGGACATTTCTATCCGTTTGCCTGAAGATTTTCGCAGCTTAGAAATCACAATACGTGAACACATTCAACAACACATCAAGCGGGGCAAGATTGATTGCACATTGCACTTTCAAGCCAAAAAGAGCAACAATGCACAATGGCAAATTAATCAAGAGCTCGCGCAACAATTATGCGATGCAATGCAACAAATCAATGCCATAACAGGCAATACCACACCACCCAATGCCATAGATATTTTACGTTGGCCAGGTGTGGTAGAAACTCAAAGCCTGGATATTGATGAAATTGGAAAAACTGTGTTAGAGCATTTTGATACAGCTTTGACACAATTGGTGGTGCAAAGGGAGCGTGAAGGTGCACAATTGGCCACCTTGATTGAGCAACGTTGCATCGCCATTGCAACTGAAGTTGAGCGGATTCGTGGCGATTTACCAACCATTTTGCAAGCGCAACGGGAGCGCTTGGAGAGTCGCTTGGCTGAACTTGTTGAGCAAAATAGTGAACGGCTAGAACAAGAAATGGTGATAGTTGCCCAAAAAATGGATGTGGCTGAAGAATTGGATCGTATGGAAACCCATTTAGCAGAAATACGACAAACATTGACGCAAAATCAAGCTGTTGGCAGACGCTTAGATTTTTTAGTGCAAGAATTGCACCGTGAAGCCAATACCTTGGGGGCAAAATCTAATCACAATAGCACAAGTAGTCGCACAGTCGAATTAAAAGTATTAATTGAACAAATGCGTGAACAAACACAAAATATTGAATGAGCAAGGAGAAAATGTGAGTCAAGGCACATTATATACAATTTCAGCACCGTCAGGTGCTGGAAAAACCACTTTGGTTAAAGCATTGGTAGAAAGTATTGACAATATTCAAGTTTCAGTCTCACACACAACGCGCCAACCGCGTGAAGGTGAAATCGAGGGGATCAATTATCATTTTGTGAGCAAAAACCAATTTTTGCAAATGTTGCAAAACAATTTGTTTTTGGAACAGGCGCAAGTCTTTGACAATTACTATGGCACCTCAGAAAAATGGTTGAAGGCACAATTGGATAAGGGTATTGATGTGATTTTGGAAATTGATTGGCAAGGCGCACAAAAAATCCGTCGCCTAAAACCTGAAATGGTTAGCATTTTTATTATCCCCCCCTCAAAAACAGCACTGGAAAAGCGTTTACGTCAGCGCAGCAAAGACAGTGAAAAAGTGATGACCAAACGATTACGCGGCGCAGCTTTAGAAATCAGCCATTATACAGAATATGATTATTTAGTGGTGAATGACGATTTTTCTCAGGCGCTAAAAGATTTGCAAAGTATTGTTCAAAGTCAGCGTTTAAGGCGAGTTGTTCAGGCCACTAAATTTCAGGGGATGTTGACAGAGCTGTGTAATGGTAAATTGTGACGGTGCGATGTATTGGGGCTCAAATTTAAGAAAAACTTGAGCCTCAAATTTTTATGCTGCAGTTGCTTTCTCCGATTTGAAGTTTAAATAACAGCCTATTATGGCATAAAAACAGCTATTGTGCAGAAAATTTTTATCATGGATATTATGCAAACCCACATTTATCTAAACAACGGCTTAAGTCACAAACACTGCGTTTACAAGCAACAAAAGGAATTTTTTGAGCTTTTGCTTGTTTGCGAAAATTTTGCATCACATTATGACCCACAAAATCCGTAAACAAAATCATCAATTCTGCCCCAGACAGACCAACAAGCCAGCCTCCTTGTGCTTTAGGATTACGCCCTGTGATGTGTTTAAATTCAGAAAAACCGCGCTCTTTCAGCAAGTTTTTAATGTTACCCAAACGATCTGCCCCGATAATAATAGCCATAATTTTGTTCCTTGATGTTGATAATCATTCTCATAAATATGTAAATTCATAATAGTAGAAATGAGAATAAATATCAACTCAATTTCATCAAATCTAACCCAACCTACAACAAGGATTACGTTCTTAATATTCAAGTCAAACTCACATTGATAATAATTTCCCATAATCATTGTTATAAGCGCTATAGGCGCTAAAAGCGTTTTTATAAGCGATCATAAGTTATTAATTAATTTATTATTTTTGAGAAATTGTCATTTATATAAGCGTTGATATAGGCGAATTAATGGGGGGCTAAAGACAGCAATTTTTCATTTGTATTGAAATCTATACGTTTTGAAAGTTGGCACGGACATTGCTTAGTTCTTCAATAACTACAAGGATTACTTTTAAAAAAGGATAAATCACAGCTCAGGTTTTGACTTATCCTTTCTTAAAAGTAATCCTTGTAGTTATTGCGTAACATCAGAATAAATAGCGTGACTAATGTCATCTCAAGCTGACCTAATTAAATTAAACGGTTAATGCATAGTACCTAATTTATTAACAAACATTAACAAAACTTCCCAATTTTTCGTCAATTTTTGCATTGATTCAATGTGCTCTTGAATTTTTAGAGCGAGCCCTTATTTTAAGGGCTGTGAGTGCAAACTCATGAAAGGGTGGTGGTTCAAACCTAAAATCGTTGGTTTGGTAAAAGCGAAAACGTAGGAAACTGATGAAAGCCGAGAACCAAGGCTAATCAACATCAGTAATCGCGCCTTAGCTTTTGTTAGGGCTTTGAGAGATACCTCCTCACGAGCCGCCTCTGGCGGTAAGTGTGCTATTGTTAACATTTGTTAGCATAAATGTATCGGTCAATATCTAAATAGGTCGGTGAGAGATTGATTATGGGGAAAATTAAAATGAAAAAGTGGAACTATTTACGTTTTTTAGGTGTAGCGGCGGCTGCATCGTTGTCATATCCTGTTTATGCGAGTGGCATAGATGAGAGTACGGGGCTGACAAGTGAGCAAAATACGGTGGATATTGTTGCGCCAGCCCCGATAAAAGCACAGGGGCAGGGAGGTGCTATCCTCTGGGATGTCCACCATGGGACTTATGGTAATTATTCCCCAAGTGGTGGTAATTTCAGCAACTTCATAGGCGTATTGGTAAACCAAGGATACACTCTGGAAGAGAGCGATGCAGGCATTCTGAATTTGGACCTCAATAAATATGATGTTTTGGTTGTTTCCACCTATGCAGGTGC
>CAYFOB010000180.1:0-271 GCA_964344525.1 uncultured Thiomargarita sp. | reverse complement strand
TGCATATAGCAGTCCTTATTCCCCTAATGAGGCTGCGGCTATTGAGACGTTTGTAAATAATGGGGGGGGATTGCTTGTTTTAGCTGATAATTCTTCTGGCCCCCCAGATCATGTCAATCCTGTTACCCAGAGGTTTGGTATCACTGTGGGTGGTCACGGTGTTGGCAGCTCTAGCTCTGTTTCAGACCATGCCATATTTGCAGGCGTTAGCCAAATATATCTGGCATCAGGAGGAGCACTGGGTGTAGTTTCTCCAGCAACAGAAGAGGCG
>CAYFOB010000179.1:635-7750 GCA_964344525.1 uncultured Thiomargarita sp. | reverse complement strand
CCCTAGGCAAGCGTCCCCACTGCATTCCCACGCCAGCGCGTGGGAACGAGAAAAATGGTAAGTACTGAACCATAAATTTTCAGGCATTTTGGAGTCCAAAGCAGCGCTTTGGGCGTCTTTTTCCCAAAGCGCTGCTTTGGACTCCAAAAACCGCCAGTGGGTGTAGCAAGAAGAAGATTTCTCGCTTCACTCAGAATATCTCTAGCGCTTAGTCAAAAACATCTTGTAGAGGCACTCCTATATCCAGTTGTTCGTCAATAATATCTCCAGTACGAAATCGCCAGGCTTTTTCAGGTGAGGAATAAACAACCACTGCCCCCCCAACGGGACAAACTAACCAACAAGATTTGACAACCGCACCAAAATAAATCACAAATCTATTCAGTACTTCTTCTACCGTTTCTGTGTGTGAAAGTATTTCAATTGCTAATACAGGCATGTCGGTGATTTCGTTTGGCTCTGCTAAGGAGAGATCAACTTCGCGTTTTGAATAAAGGCAAACATCTGGTCTATAATTTTTGCCATCAATTCTCAACGTTAATTCCGAAAAAACTGTGTATTTTTCAAGCTTAAGTAAAGCGCCAATCAATCTGGCTTTTGTGTAAGAATAATTGTAAGAAGGTGACATTGATTAATCCTTTGTAACTGATGTTACACCTCCTCGTTTCCCAAGTGCAAAGGAAACCAGGATGCGTATTGTAAGTACTGAGCCATGAATTTACAGGTATTTTGGAATCCAAAATGCGGTAAAATTGAAAATTCTCAAATCAATTGACTCTTTACCCATTCCGTGACGCTTTGTAAAGCCACTGCCAATTTAGATGGATCATTCCCCCCCCCTTGCCCCATATCAGGACGTCCGCCGCCTTTACCTCCGACTTGTTTAGCCACATGATTGACTAACTCTCCTGCCTTAATTTTATTTGTCGTGTTCTTCGTCACGCCTGCAACCAGCGAAATTTTGCGGCCTTTGACAGTAGATAAAACAACCGCAGCCGTGCCCAATTTCTCTTTCAATTGATCAAGAGTGGTGCGGAGCTGTTTTATGTCCACATTTTCTAAATGGGTTGCTAACACTTTAACGCCATTAATATCGACTGCTTGGTTGCTTAAGTCGTCACCTTGGCGACTGGCGAGTTTGTCTTGTAAACGGGCGATTTCCTTTTCGTTGCTGCGATTTTGTTCAATAAATTGGACAAGTCGATCTTTTAACGAGTCACGCCCTGTTTTGAGCAATAGGCTGATTTGGTTTAATGTATTTTCAACCTCTGCCACCCAATCTAGGGCATAATTACCACTAATCGCCTCAATCCGTCGCACGCCTGCTGCTACGCCGGTTTCTGTTACTATTTTGAATAAACCAATATCGCCAGCATGACGAACATGGGTACCACCACACAGCTCTGTCGAAAAGTCTCCAATGGAGAGCACTCGCACTTGTTCCTCGTATTTTTCGCCAAATAAAGCCATTGCGCCACTATTCATAGCCTCTTCCAATTCCATAATGCGCGTTTGTACTGGCGTATTCAGCAAAATTTGTTGATTAACAAGGCGTTCAATTTGGCTTAATTGTTCTATGCTGATTGGCTCAAAGTGAGAAAAGTCAAAGCGTAAGCGATTGGGTTCCACAAGCGAACCTTTTTGTTTGACATGATCACCCAAAATTTTTCGTAAAGCCGCATGCAACAAATGGGTGGCAGAGTGATGACGGGCTGTGGCTTGACGCGCTTGTGCATCAATTTTGGCCTGTAATTGGTCACCCTTACGAATTGTGCCAGCGGTGACTGTGCCTAAATGAACATGTGCTTTACCCATTTTTTGGGTACTTTCAACTTCAAAGACGTTATCGTCATAAACTAATACGCCCTTATCACCCACTTGTCCACCCGATTCTGCGTAAAAGGGGGTGTGTTCTAAAACAATTCTCCCTTGTTGTCCAGCGCTTAGGCTGTCTACTGGATTGTTTTCAAAAAATAAAGCGCTCACAACAGCTTCATCAATCACTTGCTCGTAACCTGTAAACTCACTTTGGTAATCATTGCTTTGCGCTTGTTGGCTCATATCCATTTCAAAGTGACTGGCAGCACCACTGCGAGCGCGTTGCTTAGCCATTTCTTCTTCAAACCCGTCTATGTCCAACGTTAATTGACGTTCCCGCGCAATGTCCGCAGTCAAATCCGTGGGAAAACCATAAGTGTCGTATAATTTAAATACGACCTCTCCTGGAATGACATTGCCTTGCAAATCAGCAATCGCTTGCTCTAACAAATGCATGCCTCGATCTAAGGTTTCGTTAAAACGCTCCTCTTCTTGTTTAAGAATGCGTTTGACTAAGTCTCTGTTTTTATGTAATTCTGGGTAGGCAATGCCCATTTGCTCATCTAGGGCACTCACTAAGCGATAAAAAAATGGCTCACGCAGTCCTAATTTATGCCCATGTCGAATAGCACGACGAATAATGCGCCGCAACACATACCCTCGCCCTTCATTGGAAGGCACGACGCTATCAATAACTAAAAAAGCACAAGCCCGTATATGATCGGCAATGACGCGCAATGAATTGTTGCTTAAATCTTTGCAATCAGCTAATTCGGCGACGGCTTTGATCAACGCTTGAAATAAATCAATCTCATAATTCGTATGTACGCCTTGCATCACAGCCGCTAACCGCTCTAAACCCATGCCAGTATCCACTGAAGGTTTGGGAAGCAGTGTTAATTGCCCTTGAGTGTTGCGATTGTATTGCATGAAGACGAGGTTCCAGATTTCAATATAACGATCACCATCCTCATCAGGACTGCCCGGAGGTCCTCCGGCAATTTCTGGGCCATGATCATAAAAAATTTCTGAGCAAGGTCCGCAAGGTCCAGTGTCACCCATTGACCAAAAATTGTCTTTTTCGCCACAACGAGAAAAACGGGTGGGATCAATTTTGAGTTCTTTTAGCCAAATCTCAGCGGCTTCATCATCTTGTTCGTAAACTGTCACCCACAGCTTTTCGGGAGATAGCTTGAGTACCTCTGTTAAAAATTCCCATGAAAACTGAATCGCCTCACGTTTGAAATAATCCCCAAAACTGAAATTACCAAGCATTTCAAAAAAGGTGTGATGACGAGCCGTATAGCCAACATTTTCTAAATCATTATGCTTGCCCCCTGCCCGAACACAACGTTGAGAAGTGGTTGCACGCTTATAACTGCGCTGTTCAATGCCTAAAAAAGTTTCCTTAAATTGCACCATACCAGCATTAGTAAATAGCAAGGTAGGATCATTAGCGGGGACTAAAGGGCTACTAGGGACAATGTCATGTCCTTTGGATTTAAAATAGTCTAAAAAAGTTTGGCGTAATTGAGAAACAGTATTTGTCATTTTTGGTTATCTTGGGAGTTATATATGTCAGAAAGATCAAAGAATAAGCCTTGAGTATAACTGTGATTTTTATGATTTATGTGGTTGATTAAAAAGGCGATTATCAGACTGAAGAATTTGCAGCAATTTTGTCTTAAAAATTGGCAGTGCATAGTATAATACTTTTGCAAATTATGTAAAGATAGTTAAACTTTACCAAATTCAATGGTCATTTTTCTTCTCCTCTCTCAAACAAAAGTTTCATTAATCCACTAATAAACCATTTTAATTGCTTTAGGATTGAGACAATCAATAACTACACAAACAAGGACGCAAGACTTAAGTACCCGTTCACAAGTTTTAGCACATTTTGGAGGAAGAAGCTTAGCGAAGGAGACCCATGCACAAAGCGCGGCTGGGCGACTCCAAAATACCTGAAAATTCATGGTTCAGTACTTAAATATAATCCGTGTAGTTCTTCTAAAGAAAGTTCGGCAAGCGTCTTAATTTGACATAATCAAGTAGTCCATCTAAATCCTCTTTTGTTGACCAAAGTATCCCCTGTTTGGGCATCAACTTCAATGCCTCTTTGGTAAAACCCTCATAGCTGAAAAACCAGATACGCATCAATTCGGCTTTTCTGTCTTTTTTAACCAGCTCAGCTTTTTCCAATAATTTGTTGAGTTCAGTGACGCCCACTTTATGTCCTTGTTGCCATTTACTTTCAGCAACCCATTGTTCAATTCCCGCTCCACCATGAACGTCGATTTCGCTATCTGCAGCCGGACCTAAGCGTTCTCTTAAGCGCACATAATGAAATCTTGGGACTTCAATGTCTTCGGCTGCATGAAAATAATGTCCGGGTATTGTTTGTCGCTGGGCGTTGAAAAGAACTTGAGCCATATAAACTTCGGCTAAATAGCCCTTTAAATCACTTATTCGTTTTTGAATATGTTGGTATTGATGTTCTAAATCTTCTCTAACAGTATTTTGATTGATTCCTTCGACTTCAATGCGTCCCCAGACTTTTAGAAATTCCAACAAAATGGGATCTTTCACCTTCCGGAACCAGCCACCCAGTTCCAAATAATCCACCAAATCCCCACGCGATAATTTGATAAGTACTTCACGAATTTTCTCAAGCGACACATTTTGCCCATCTTGCTCTTTGAGTGCTTGTTGAATTTGCCCTAAATCAATTTTATCACCTTCTTGAATGGCAGATAAATATAAAATCCATTTGGTAATGCCATAGTCATTAATTCGTTCAATCCAACGGCTCACTTGATCATTCAATTCTCCCCAGATAAAGCCTGAGGATAAATCAACCGCTAAAATCGTATTCAAATGGTTTTCAGTTGAAATCGTTTGACCAAGTTTCGCCGCTTGTTCGATAAGGGCAGTTATATAAAATGGATTGCCACCACAACGTTCTGCGACTATTGGTGCTAATTCTTCTTCAACCTTGACTTGATGGTATTTGGCGGTTTTCCGTACTAATTCTGTGCCCCAATAAGCCGTTAAGGGTTCAATGGGATGACTACTAAAACGTCCAAAGAGTGAGCCACGTCCTAAAATTTCCCGTCCTAAAATACTCATCACCGAACCTGTCACAAAATGGGGACAAGTTGGTGATTCCACCGCATTCTGCATATACCCAACCACATCAAAATGATATTGGGGTAAGCGTGTGTTTTGAAATTCGTCTAAGAACATGACGATGGTGCTATCATCGTGGTCAGAAATTTCACGCGGAAAATTCACGGCGACTTGTTCTGGAATAATAACATCCTTTTTTTCCATAAAGGCATCAAGAAGTTCTAATGAACCTTTAAATCCTTTGGTGATGGTTAGCTTTTGTTTCACTATCTGTTTTAATTGAGGCAGTTTAAGGCTTGGGTTTAAAATTTCTGGCTTACCTACACGAAAAGCCACATACCAACGGAGGAAATTTTCAAAATATTTCGCCGCAAAATCCCAACGATCTTCAAAGGTATCTGGAAAAGTGTAATAAACTGGTACCACCGCTTGTGGATCCCTGTGATCCTGTTCAAAGAACAACCGATTAACGACTCGTTTAAAAATTTCCGTTTTGCCCATCCGACGGGGTCCCAACAAGACGGTGGAACGAGTGCGACGAGTCTTAGCTTTTAAAGCGGCTTGATATAAGTAATCAAGAAATTCCTGACGATCTGTATAAATTTCTTCTGAGACTAAAGGTTTGATAACCCAATTTGATTGAATTTGGCTCATGGTAATTTTTATCCGTGCAAATAAAGATCTGATGTTACGCATCCTCGTTCCCAAGCTCCCGCTTGGGAATGCATGCGACTTTGCTTCGCAAAGTGGTTTGCGAAGCAAACCCTGTCGATGGCAATGAGGGGCCATATTCATCATCTTAACCACCATCAGGGACGCGAAGCGTCCCGCTTTGCAGAGCAAAGCTACAGGCATTCCCAAGCAGGAGCTTGGGAACGAGAGTGCGTAACATCAGTAAAGATATTAAACAACTTATAAAATCAACAATCAAGTGTAAGGACATTTTAACATTTTGGCTCTATTATCGCCTTCCGTTAAAGAGTTTTCTTACAATTTCCGCCCTCTTGCGCTAGGGTGTTATTTGTTAACCCCGTCTGCACAAATTGAGGATGCACGGTGACACCTCCTTCTGTGTAATCAAGCTCAAATTGTTGGCGATTTGTGTCATCAACGGTTTCGATAAATAAAACTAACCAAATGTCAGAAACTCCTAAGTGTTTTCCATATTTAACGGCTTGAGTTAGTGCTTTGTCATACTGATGCTTATCAGCAAAACTCTTTAATTCTAAGCCAAACAATTGTCCGGCATAACGTATCAATAAATCAATTTCCCCATTGCCCGTCGGAAATTCGGGATAAACTTGTGCCTCATAATTGCGAAGAAAACTAACGAGATAGAGATAAAAATGAAAATGAAAGACAGCTTCATAGATACGTAAATCATTACGTCTTGGAGCATCTTTCAATACCCTCTCTCGATTAGCTTGCAAATATTGTTCATATCTCACCAATAATTGACGGAGGTTTATGCTGTTGTCAGTCATTGTATCTGATAAATCCTCAAATGGACCATATAAATCATCCATTTTTTGATACAATTCTTTGGCAAAATAGTTAAACAATTGCTTTTGCACATACGGACACGGAAATTTCACATAATTTTTATCAAAGTCAACGTCTTCAACATCTACAACGCCATTCATATAAAGAAAATTGATAATGGGATCATGGTAGCGAAAATCGATTTTGGTTTTTGTTTGGAACAATTCCAAAACAAATTGTTTGTAAGGAGGGCGTGATGCCTTACTGATGATGTTCAAAATGTTGCTATTGGGCAACAAATTAAGTGCCTTTGCATAAATCCTTTCAAAATGTGTGAGTGAAATGGGTTGATTAAGGTTTTGATTATACGTTTCTGTCAACAGTTCTCCAAACCAGCTAGTTAGCCCAGGTTGTCCTTGAAATTCATACCATAAGCGCTCCACCACTTCAGGTTCGATTGTTTGCCCACTTTCTTGTTGATAACAATTAAACAGATGGGTGACTTCTTCATGCGTTAAATTCGGAATATGTACACTACATTGGATATTAAAGGGTGAACCTTTCATATTTTCTATGCCCAAGACGGTGCGCACCCCAATTAATGCCAGGCTATGTAACAGATAAGCCTTTTCACCAGTTGATTTGTCTGGTTGGCTAATGCGATTGTGGCAAATATTACGAAAAAA
>CAYFOB010000179.1:0-610 GCA_964344525.1 uncultured Thiomargarita sp. | reverse complement strand
GACGAGCTTGGCAATAACGAATTCCTCAAGCCCATCAAATTCATCCAAAATCAAAATCAAGGGTTTACAGAGAATTTTTTGTTTAAACAAAAAACGCAAATCCATTAACGTGTTTACTGCGAGGTTCTCTAAACCCAATTTTTCTATCAATTCTTGCGCGAAAAATTGAGCCACCTCATTGATATCAGTCACATCAGAAATATCCTGCAAAGGTAGATAAACGGCATCAAACCGAGTATCTTGTTGAAGGGTAAAAAGGACTTCTTGCATAATCCAAGTTTTACCAGTTTGACGCGGTGCCCAAACGGTGATGTAATGTCCTCCTTTGTTGGGATTTTTGCCCAAGAGTTGTTGATAAACCCCTTCTATCAATTCTTGACGAGGAACGTAATAATGTAACTCTTTATCAATTGGACCATAAGATGAAAAATTTCGCATGTTTTAAACTCCATAATTTTATAATACCTAAAAATGGCAGTTGAAAAAATTAAAACTGACCACATTTATTGATTGTTATGTGACTAATTTGAAGCTTAGTCCTTGGAAAATACATAATGATTACCAATCTGGGTAAGGGATAATTGCGTCCGTTTTTTAGATTTATAGTTTT
>CAYFOB010000178.1:1108-7776 GCA_964344525.1 uncultured Thiomargarita sp. | reverse complement strand
TATAGACTACTTTTGACGGCTATGAAAACCGAAAATCTGAACGTTCTGAGTATAGCTCAGGCTCTTATTAGCCAAGGTGCCGAAGTCAATTTTGGTGGTAGTAATGGCATCACCCCGCTGCTAGTGGCTAAATCTGTTAATCGTACTGAATTGGTGGAATTGCTTATTTTAAACGGTGCCAGTTACCCAGCAGTAAAACCGGGCAAAGTTGAAGGTCTTATTAAAGACGCGGTGACTGGCAAAGCATTATCTGGTGTATTAATCAAAATATTCCAACAAGGAGAACTCGTCCAAGCAGCAAAAACTGGGACTAATGGACATTATACTTTTGATCTATCTGAAGGCAGCTATAGTTTAGAAATTTCTGTTGCCGGTTATCTACCAGTAATCGCACATATTCCAGTGACCCATAATGAAACCACAACCGTTGCCAGCATACGTCAAGTGCCTGAAGCTTATGCAGGTCAAGGTATTGCCAGCGGCCAGTTATTGAATGCGTTTAATGGGCAAGCGGTGAGCAATGTCACGCTTAAGGTTCGTTCTGGTATCAATGTTAGTACTGGAACTGTTGTTGCTACAACAAGAACAGACAGTAATGGCAACTACCGGATAAATTTAGCCGCTGGCAATTATACTATAGAAGCCAGTAAAAATAAGTATGCCACGACTTATTTCTCAATGGTTTCTATTGGGAATAATACGACTGACAACCAAAACGCTTCTATAACACCGGCTATCAATACCGGCGAAATACGAATTGTTTTAACATGGGGCATTAGGCCAATGGATTTAGATGCCCATTTAGTGACTCCAAATATTGAGGGTAAAAATCACCACATTTATTTTAGCCCAAAAACTAAGGGAGAACAGTTATCGGCACCTTATGTGCAATTAGATGTTGATGATATCAGCAGTTATGGTCCAGAAACTATAACCATTTATAAGTCACAGCCGGGCACCTATCACTACTATGTTCACAACTACAGTGGGACACCAGCGATAAGGTATTCGGATGCTAAGGTAGAGATTTATTCTGACATGGGGCTGGTTAAAACTTATCTTATGCCTATTTCTGGTAAAGGAAAATATTGGCAGGTATTTTCTTATGAGGGTTCTACTGGGAAAATCACTACGATTGATAAGATTAGTACGTCGGTTAATTTTGATAGCGATATCGAAATTCCAGAAAAAATATTAAGTTCACCAAAATTGGGCCTAGAAATTTGGCAACAAGAGAAAAGAGTAGGTATGCTCAAAATTGGAGCAAAAAACTTAAAAGTTATTCTAAAACATGGACCCTTTGAGATAAAGGTTCCGTATGATGATATCCACGTTTCTGCATGGGTAAACGATTCTACTTTTAAGACAATAGTACCTTATATAAACTCAAATGAACGTCCAAGGATGTTTCAAGCCCCCTATACAATAATGATGGGTAGTAATCCAACCGATCTTAACTTAGAACCTGAAGGATATAATTATTTGTACTACAGCGAGCGATTGAGGAAATCTACCAATAACATGTATTCTTACTTGGTGACTCGTTTTGACTGGAGTATATACTTGGCGGCTCCTAATAAGCTTAGCAAGAAACAACAGATATTTATGGCTGTGTGGGCTGATAAAAATGATAATGACACTATTGAAGGTAATGAAATTGAGTTTTTTGTGTTGGATGGCCTAGCCCTTAAAAAGGACAATTACACGATTGAAGGTGATGAAATTGACTCTTTCGTGTTAAGTACCGAACCGCTAAATAGCGATGACGATGAGCAAGTGATTAGCTACTACCACAGCAGTTTTCGTGATCGTCTCCAAGATGGTAGTCAAGGACCAGAAATGGTGTGGATACCAGCGGGGACTTTTCAGGTAGGCAACAATGACTTTCTCCAGATAACGGGTGAGATCACCAATAATGAACGGCCAGTTTACCAAGTCTCTGTCAATAGTTTTGCGATAGGCAAATATGAAGTCACTTTTGCGGAGTATGATAAGTTTGCTAAAGCAACTGGTAGAAACAAACCAGATGATGAAGGTTGGGGGCGTGGTAATCGTCCAGTAATTAATGTCTCTTGGTATGATGCCGTTGCTTATACTAAATGGTTAAGTCAGCAAACTGGTAAACAATATCGTTTGCCTACTGAACCAGAGTGGGAATATGTAGCCAGGGCTGGGACGAAAACCATATATTGGTGGGGCAATATTCCTTCTCACGAACTGTCTAACTATGGTGCTAACAAATGTTGTGGTGGTTTAGCTTTAGAGGGAAGTAGAGACCGTTGGGAATACACCTCACCAGTTGGCTCTTTTTCGCGTAACCCATTCGGTATATATGACACTGTGGGTAATGTAGCAGAATGGATGTTACGAGACAATAGCAGTAACTATTACAACTACAATCCACCTACGGATCGTGATGAGCGGATATTTCGTGGCGGCAGTTGGAATAGTTCACCAATTGTTTGCCAAGTAGGTCTTCGTATGCCGATTTCCCCTAACCAGTACCGCAATTCGCTAGGTTTTCGCCTATTGAGGATGCCTTAATTGAAGATTGGAAACAAGAATCAAATATAAGGATTGTGCAATGACAATCAAATGGACAGCATAAATTGAACAACGTAGGTATTTTGGAGTCCAAAGCTTTAGCTTTCGACTCCAATCAATATACTAATTTATGGTTCAGTACTTACCAGGAAAAATAAATGTTACAAAGTTACACTGCCAAATATAGCAAAATTGACTCGGGCTATATGGGGCAACTAATTGAATTATCTGGAGTTATAACTGAAGGTAGGAATATTGAAGAATGCCGTGCCATGTTAAGAGATACACTCCATGAAATGGTTTTAGCCTACCATCAGCAAAAACAAGAAATACCATAGAGATTTGACTGTCTACCAAATACCTTCTTTAGTACCTGATAAGCACATTGATTAAAAAATAAATGATGAAAAATATCATATTCATGGGTTCCGCACAAAATGATTTGAGAAAATTTTCAAAGGAAGTACGGCAGGAGGCGGGGCATCAATTATTACGACTTCAATATGGTGCTACCCCTAATGATTGGAAACCGATGAAAACTATCGGTAAGGATGTTAAAGAAATTCGCATTCATGTTGAGGGTGAACATAGAGTTATCTATGTAGCTAAGTTTAAAGAAACAATCTATGTGCTTCATGCTTTCCAGAAGAAAACACAGAAAACTCAGAAGCTTGATATTGAAATTGCACGTAAACGGCTTCAAAAAATTGAGAGGTAATTTTTATGATTGACGAAAATAGCTTGATGGTTAAATCATGCGGAAATATTTTTAAAGACATAGGATTTAATGACGTGGAAGCTGAAAGTTTACATATTCGTTCTTTATTGATGCTCGAAATAGAATCTTATATCAAACAACAAGGCCTCACTCAAGTTGAAGCGGCTAAGCAGTTCAATGTAACACCGTCTAGCGTGGAAAAACTTATAAGCGGGAAACTTGATTTTTTCACGATTGATGCACTTGTGAATATGTTGGCGCGTGTGGGTATTCATATGGAGATTGTTGTACAACAAAAGGCTGCCTAACATAAGCCACCCGATTTGAAAAATATTGCTCAAAGTATTTGAATGATGAAGAATATTCAAAATTTCAGTCGGAATTATTGGTAAATCCGTACCAACTATCTATGCCAAAAATGAGATGGAAGATTTATCTTCAGAGCAAAAACGTCAGTTAAAAGATGTTCTGGAGGATTGGGTTAATGAGCAAACGTAATTTATTTGAAGAATTAAGCTTGGCGTTATCTGAAGCGCGTGAACATGACCAAGGTAAAATCAGCCTGAAGACGCATCAGTTTGAGAAACCTAAGAGATTGTCTATTTCACCAACTGAGATAGTCAGTATTCGAGAACGTTTTAATTTATCAAGGGATGTATTTGCAAATTATATTCATACTTCAAGTCGTACTCTGGAAAATTGGGAACAAGGGCATAGTTTACCAAATAATCAAGCAGTCACTTTGTTGCGCTTGGTGGGGCAACACCCCGAAATATTGAATTATATTGCCAAACTATAATAACCGGTTGAAATTTTCTGGCTAAGTGCTTCAGGAAAAATCAATGTTACAAAGTAACACTGCCAAATATAGCAAAGTTGACTCTGATTCAGACAGCGGGTATTTGATTTTTTTGAGGTGGAAACGAAACAATATGGTTACTGAACTAGTGAATTTGTCAGAATGTAAAGGTTTTGAATGGGATGCTGGTAATTCGGAGAAAAATTGGATTGCACACCAAGTATCTCGTTAAAAATGTGAACAAATTTTTTTCAATCATCCACTTTTAGTTGTAGATGATGATAAACATTCACAATCAATGGAAGAACAAGAAAGGTTATGCACCAGTATTGTCAGAGAAAAAAGAATGATTACCGGAACTATCAACGATAATCTTGAACCTTATTCAACTAAGGGCACCCACAAGGGGTGCCCCTACAATTATTACGTTTGCGGAAAACAAATATTTTTAAACTTGTTAGACGATATTTCCAGGAAATGTGTTATGGAGAGTTTTCATTTTGAATGGGATCATAACAAGAATCAATCAAACCATGAGAAACATGGAGTATCATTTGAGGAAGCTCAAACTATTTTTTATGATGAAAATGCCATTGAATATTATGACGATAATCATTCCTTAGAAGAGGAACGATTTCTTATGTTAGGAATCAGTTATCAACTGAGATTGCTTGTAGTATGCTATTGCATAAGAAACTTTCATTCAATTAGAATTATATCAGCCCGAAAAGCCACTAAAAAGGAGGCAAAAGCCTATGGAAAAGGAATATGATTTTGAAAATATGAAAGGGCGTAAAAACCCTTATGCCTCAAAATTAAAACAACAAATTACGATTAAAGTAGAAACCGATATATTAGAATATTTCCAAAGTCGATCAAAAGAGACTGGAATACCCTGCCAACAATTAATCAATTTATATTTACGTGACTGTGTTGTTTCTAATCGCAAACCGGTTCTTACTTGGGTATCTTAATAAAACCAGCCAAGCGAGTAACCACGCCAGTCTCGCTGAAACGAGAAAGTTACAAAAAATCATTTAGGATGCCTATAAACTTTCAAACAAGAGGGCCGAGGTTGAATGGATTTTTGAAGATGGACAACAACAGTTTGAAAAGCCCCCGGCTGACATGGCAAACGTCGCTCTTTTTAAGTATCGAAGATGCTCAAGAGCGTCATTATGGCCATCAAAATGGAACAATTGATTAATATTCACCTAGAAAAATTACCGGAAGGTGTCTTTTTAGCCACTTCATATGACATACCAGGTTTAGTCGCACAAGGACGCACAGTGGTTGAAACCTTGGAAATTGCGCGTGATGTGGCTCGAAAGTTAATTGAAGCGCGTACCGAAAGGGAAAATATAATCTCATTGAAACAAGCACCCAAGGTATCACTTCTAATGAGTTTAAGAGCCTGATTTTAAAAATCAGGAGAAGTATTATGGAACCTATTTACAAATTACCCCTAATGTTAGAACCATAGCCAGAAACGGGAACATTATGATGAATGCCAGTATAGAAGCAAGAATTAATATTACAACAACTCGTGAGATAAAAAGTACACTAAGTCGCGCTGCCGTATTATCTCACCAATCTATTAGTGCTTTTTTGCTTGAAGCGGCTTTTGAGCGTGCTAATCGTGTCTTGAAAGAATATGAAACAATAACTTTATCCAAGGAGGAACGTGATCGTTTTTTGGCATTGTTAGAAACCTCTGACGAACCCAATGAGGTGCTCAAAGCGGCGATGAGTGAATATCTTGAGGAGCAAGCTAAGTGAGTGTTGAATGGACAATTACGCCGCTTGACAAATATTCCTAATTTACTATTTTTGACTTTTTATTGCCACTAAAAAAAAACATCTACAATTTTATTATTTTATCATAAATTTTTATTTATTTTTAATCAATTAGCCTCATTTTTTATTTTTAATCTATAGGAGAAGTGGGACACACCCGATAATTTACACCTAAAAATGTTTAAACGTTGAAGGGTTGATTGAACTTAAAAAAGATTCATTAAGACTGAAAGATAAATTATATATACAAGCACTACAAAGACTTAATTGAAGAAAATGCAATATACTAACAAAATTGAATTTCAAAAGAGTGATTGATTAGTTTGATAAACTGTGTTATTTTACGGCGCATTTATTTTGGCAAGAACGTTTAAGATGATAATATTTAGTGGTGTCCCTACGTAGGGAGAAATGACTTTATGGAAACCAAACCCATAAAAAAACGAAAAGTACCCCCAGGTAGTCCTCTTTTCCCGGAGATACCGCGACTTTCTAAAACTGATTGGTTAGCTATGAACACTCAAGACAAGGTATCAGTTCTAATGAGTTTTTAAATGCTTAAGAGCAGTTTTTAAAAATCAGGAGAAGTATTATGGAACCTATTTACAAACTCCCACTAGTGTTAGAACCACAGCCAGAAGGGGGTTACACAATCACTTGTCCTCTGTTGCAGAATTTAGTAACAGAGGCGGATACCTTGGAGGAAGTTATACCTCATGTAGCGGACGCTTTAACAGCCTTAATTGAAGGCTACGAAGAATTAAAGCAACCGCTGCCAACTATTCTACAACCTTTGCCTTCTGCTTCAAC
>CAYFOB010000178.1:0-1098 GCA_964344525.1 uncultured Thiomargarita sp. | reverse complement strand
GGTCAGAAAGCTTGATTCCGGTCAGAACCGCATGAAATATCGAGAAGTTGCGACTAAACTACACAAACTGGGTTGCCAAGAAATTCCGCGTCGTGGCGGCGGCTCTCATCGTAAATGGTACAACCCAAACAATGGTGCGATTGTTCCAGTACATGATTGGGGCAATAAAGACTTAAAGATAGGTACACTTCGCCATATTGTTCGTATATTGGGTTTAGATTGGGAAGAATTTAAACGAATTTGACCATCCTCGTTTCCAATTCAATAAACTTAAATCAACTTTTAAGGAGAAACAAACATGACAAGAGAAAACCTCGTTCCAATAAGACGAGGCTCACCCATACCCAACTTCCCGACAACCAGTTCTAGCATTCACGCATGAAATCATCGATCAAAATGGTAACGGTTTAGTAGAAAATGGCGAGCAAGGAGAGCTTATTATTCGTCTTACCAATAAAGGGCGAATGGCTGCTAAGAATATTGCTATTCTTCTCCAATCTGATGAGATTAAATTGTCAAACCAACCAGTAGAAATAAATAGAATCGCCCCCAATTCTAGCAGCGCGTTACTTAGATTTTCCTTTCAAGTGCCACGCACTTTGGAAAAAAAGGCCGTAAATATCAAGCTCCAATTAACGCAAAAAGACTTTTCTGGCTTAACAGATCAGATCAAATTGCCCATCAGATTGGTTTTACCTCAATTAGAAATCACACACCAATTGCGTGATTCTAATAAAAACGGAAAAATTGAACAAGGCGAAAGCATAGCACTTGTTGTCAAGCTCAAAAATACCGGCAAACTTGATGCTGAGAATGTGGTTTTGAGCTTAAAGACTGGACAATATGGTGCGATTCAAAAAGGAGTTGTGTTAAACAACTCGACACCCCAACAAGTGATGATTCGGCGGATAGCAGCTAACTCAGAAAGTGAAGCTCAGAAATTTTTGATTGAAGTGCAACGTCGGGCAGATATAGGCAATTTGCCTCTTCATTTTACCGTTACCCAAAAGGATTTTAAAAGTCAGTCATTCCTTCTGAATTTTAATATTGCTAAAGAAACGGTTGAAGAGATAATCGTGGAACCGTGAAAGAATCTAA
>CAYFOB010000177.1:3262-7808 GCA_964344525.1 uncultured Thiomargarita sp. | reverse complement strand
ACGCACGACCAACGGATTAAAAGTCCGGTGCTCTACCGACTGAGCTAACGACCCTGAGTGACGTGTTTGTTATTATATGGATGTAAAAAAAAAAAACAAGTCTTTTTTTTATTCTTTTTTTATAATTTTTTTTATTTCAACATTCATTACACAAATAGGTAGATGCACAAAAAATCCGCACTAGCCCCCTCATAATAATCAGATCAATCACATAAATCACAGTTCAAATTTTATGGCCCTTACGTGACGGCAAAACTTTTACAATCAACCTTTTTTGTTTGTGCTACCATTTACATGTTAAATTTTCTTTTGGTTAATCCTGGAACATTTTTTGCTATAAATCGGATTTTTAACGGTATGATATAATAAAACTAAAGGCTATCATTGACATGAATGGATAGCTTTGCATGTGGAAATGCGGTGCTGCAATGGGTTATTGTATTTCCATAAGTTCTAGGAGAAAATTTGACATGACAGAACATGAATTTTTTGATGTTCACTTGATAGGTAGACCTGAATGGCTAGATGATTTACTACACAGCATTGTTAAAGCTTATACAAAAAATGGTTTTAAATTATTTGAAGTGAGTAAACCTTATCCTGACAAACATTACAAAAACCATATGCGAATTGATGCAAAATTTACTCACCTTAGGTAACAAGGATTATATTAAGTACTGAATCATAAATTTTTAGATATTTTGCTGGAGCAGCTTTTCAACCTGCTCCACAATGTTAGTAACTAAAGCAAATGAATATTTTAAAAAATTTTTTCACTCACCTGACTGCAGAAAAAGTATTTCAAGTGATTTCTGGAATATTTTCCGTTGGGTTGAGACTTTTCAATCAGGGGGTCAAGGCGATTCTCTTTATTATCAAAAACCCCCCTCGGATTATGAATTGGTTTTTCGCAATAGGGTTTATCGTTTTTGGTTTGACCCTAATAATTTCGGGAACTGTCTTTAAAGCGGGTACGATTTTTTTTATTGTTGGCATACTCATTTGCCCATATATGACAGATTTACTAAATAAAAAGATTCTGGTTAATTTTGCGTTTAACAGCAAAATGTTAGTTGTTTTATTTGGTATGGTGATAGCAATTGTATCATTAAATTATGAAAAATATGAACAACGCTTGTTAGCTGGGCTTTTAATACATAACGCTTGGTTAGATTATGATAATGAGACACACCTTGAACTATTGAAAGCGTATTTTGATAGAGAAAGCTTGAAAAACACCAAAAACACATATTTTGCCACACGCGAAAAGCTACTTGCCGAGTTACAACTTTTACATCAGAACGCTTCTTATCAAGCACTTGTCAACCAAGGTACACCTTACGTAAAATTCGATTCTCAGGTGAAGCAATGGGTTGATAATGCCAAAAACAAACTGAAACAAGAACAGATAGAAAAGATACTTCAAACAGTTCCTCAACTGATCAGGATGGGTAGATATGGAGAAGCCTATCGATTAGCAAACTCATTAGATGCACCTGAATTACAAGAACAAGTGGCTAACTCCAAAAAAGCATTTGAGAAAGAGATTGATAACTTACGCCTTTTGTATGAGATGGGTTATTATCAAAAAGTGATTGATCAGGGTACGCCTTCTGTTGATCTCGATTGTCGAGTGAAAAGGTTGGTTAATGATGCAAAAAAGATTGAAGAACAGAAAATACTAACAATATTACAAAATCTTTCTTCCGATCAAGTCGAAGAAAATTTAACAGAATATACCAATTTGGTGATGCTATTTCCAAACCAGCAAAACTATCAAAAAAAATTGGTTTATTATAAAAATCGCCTTGCCAAAAATAGAAGAACATCGGTTTTTATCACACAAACAGAATACGGTGACAATTGGCCTTTTACAGTTTCCTACGGCGAATTGGAATGTCTACCACCGGGTATCATCATATTTAAAGCCAATGACAAAACTTATGCTGTTAACAAGTTGGCGGCAAATTCACGTCAATACAAAAACCTTAGTGATATTTGGAAAGAAACCTCAAACCAATCGATGACAAAAGTTGATATTAGCCTCATTATTAACAAAGGATTAAAGTTATGCAATTTGTAACGTCATTTTTTTGCCAGGCGGGGTTTAGTTAAATTATGTCTTGCTAGCTTTTTTGTACAACTTGTAGAACTTAAATGACTGTGGCCATTCCTCGCGAGGCTTAAAAGCAATGGCTACCTCTCTATTGTCCAACGCCGACTCACTTATAATCACATTATCTGGACACTTCTTTGCATTTTCAAATTCCTTGTTGTTGACACTACAAATAACCTTATAAAAAGGACCAGAAAGCCACTTGACCACTTCCGGGGTGTCCTTGAACTTTAGATAAGCCGCAAGTGATGCATGTGCAGCCGCGAGAACGCTAAATCCGGTTGGTACGTCATCTTTTATCAGGATGTACATTTTCATGTATTGCCTCAATATTAAAAAACCTGACAGGTTTCCAAAACCTGTCAGGTTTTGAGTGATGAAATTATTTTTATGAATATCTATTGATATATTGTCGTTCAAACATAATGTTTATGTTCTTTGCGACGTGTTCCAGCTCGTTGAGTAATCACACCATGTACCACATCCAAGCCAGAAATTTCTAGCGTTGGATATTTTTCATTGAGAGGCTTGAGAAAATATTGCTCATTTTCAATATGTAATTGCCTAAAGATGTACTCCTCTTCATAAACAGCAAAGACATAAGAACCATTTTGAACAACACCATCAGGCTCAATAATAACAATATGCCCTTCAACAAACTCAGGTGCCATGCTATCTCCTAATACTCTTAGGGCAAAGGGCTCATTTCCACATTCACTCATTTTTAATACCTTTTTCGGCTTGGGAGTTTTAACTCTTGCAAATCCGCATAGTTAATTAAATAGTATAATTTATTACGCTGGAATGAGCAAGTTATGATTAGCTACCATCGTCCAAATTTCATTGGTTTGTAGGGACTACCTGACTCCGCTGGGAATGAACAATGAACTTAGCAAATAATTTGAGCCAAGGTTTGGATGTCCTACAACTCAACCTTTCTGGCTCTATCCAAACGCAATTATTAAACTACCTAGAACTGCTTGCAAAATGGAATCGCGTTTACAACCTAACAGCAGTGCGTGATATGAGAGATATGGTACCTAAACATGTTTTAGATAGTTTGGCAGTATTGCCTTATGTTTGCGGTACAAAAATTTTGGATGTCGGCACAGGCGCCGGTTTGCCCGGTTTGTTGCTGGCAATCGCACGCCCTGATTGGCAATGTGTTTTATTAGATAGCAACGCAAAAAAAATTCGCTTTGTCAAACAAGCAGTCATAGAATTACAAATAGAAAATGTTGAAGTTGTATGTACTCGCATTGAAGCTTTTAACCCTCCTTTTGAATTTAGTACGATGATTTCAAGGGCATACGCAAGTTTACACAACTTTTACATGCAAACGAAACGTTTATGTGCTGTGGATGGTTGCCTGTTGGCAATGAAAGGGGTTTATCCTGAGACAGAAATCGCTCAAATGGTAGATTTGCCTGTGCATTTGGAATGTTTTCCTTTACAAATTCCTCAGTTACAAGCACAACGGCATTTAATTGTGATACAAGAGGTTTAAAAATCCGTTCTCAAAAAAAACAAAAATAACTACAAGGATTGTTAAGGATCATATTGTGGCTTATTTATCCTTATTATGATAATCATGAAATGTTTTGGTGAAACACAGCCCATTGCCAGCAAGATGGAGCGCCAGAAGTATGTAAAACTTGTTATTTCTAAATAGGTATCATCCATGAACAATAATGAACGCGCCCTTTGGGCAGAATTGGAAAAACGCAATATCGACGGTTTTCTTGTGCCACATGCTGATGAGTATCAAGGCGAATACATACCACCCTCAGCACAACGGCTCGCATGGTTAACAGGATTTACGGGTTCTGCGGGGTTGGCGATTGTTCATCGCAGCGGTTCAGCGATTTTTGTGGATGGGCGTTATACTTTAGCAGTGCGGGATCAAGTCGATCAAACCCGGTTTCAGCCTTATAATTTAGAAGATTGCCCTCCTAAAAAATGGCTCACCCAACAACCTGCTGCCAAGTTAGGTTACGATCCTTGGCTACACACTCCAGATGAGTTAGCACCATTGCAACGTGCTTGTGAGATAGTTGGTGGCAAATTGATTGCTTGTGAAACCAATCCCATAGATGCAGTGTGGGTTGATCAGCCTGAACCACCAAAGGCACCTGTGGTGCCTCATACCATTAGGTATGCTGGAGAAACGAGCCAAAGTAAGCGCGAAAAAATCGGTAAAAAATTAGCCAAAGAGGGTATCGATGCTGCTATTATCACAGCGCCCGACTCTATCGCATGGTTGTTGAATATTCGTGGTGGTGACGTGCCACATGCTCCTTTGCCATTATGCTTTGGCATTATTTATGCCAATGGAGAAGTGGCTTTGTTTTTGGATGCCCGTAAGCAAACGCCTGAATTGCTTGAACATTTGGGAAAGGCGGTGACAATTTTTGCACCGACACAGATGGG
>CAYFOB010000177.1:0-3252 GCA_964344525.1 uncultured Thiomargarita sp. | reverse complement strand
GAGGGTATTTGACAGTTTAGAGGGGCAATCGGTGCGGCTTGATCCTAAACAATCACCCGCCTGGATTTTTAACCGACTTAAGGGGGCTAAGCGCATTGAAGGTTTTGATCCTTGTACTTTACCCAAAGCCTGCAAAAATCCGGTTGAAATAGCGGGTGCCCGTGCCGCGCATCGTAGAGATGGCATCGCATTGACTCGTTTTTTACATTGGCTAAGTACCAGCATTGATGAAATTGATGAAATACAAGCAGCCGAACGTTTGGCACAATTTCGAGCAGAAACAAGTTTGTTACAAGATATCAGCTTCGACACCATTTCCGCAGCGGGTGCTAATGGCGCAATTGTTCATTACCAAGCGACACTGCAAACAAATAAAAAGTTACAACCTGGCAGCTTGTATTTGGTTGATTCTGGAGGACAATATTTAGATGGTACAACGGATGTGACTCGCACTATTGCTATTGGCACACCAAGTGCCGAACAAAAAAAGCAATTTACCCGAGTACTCAAAGGACATATTCGCATTGCGACTTGTCGCTTTCCGAAAGGTACAACAGGCGCGCAACTTGATGTATTGGCTCGACACGCACTTTGGCAAGCTGGATTTGATTTTGCTCATGGTACAGGGCATGGCGTGGGCAGCTATCTTTCTGTACATGAAGGACCACATAGCATTTCAAAAAAACCTAATAAAGTGGCACTCAAGCCAGGTATGATCATTTCCAATGAACCTGGTTATTACAAAGAAAATGCGTATGGCATTCGGATTGAAAACCTAATCACAGTCACAGAAGCCCAACCCATTGAGGGGGGGGAGCTCGCAATGATGGGCTTTGAAATTTTAACGCTTGCGCCGATTGATTTAAATTTGGTAGAAGCTACCCTTTTAAATGAAGAAGAAATTGCGTGGTTAAATAGTTATCATCAAAGAGTTTTTGCAGAGATTGGGGCGGCATTGGAAAATGAGGCTCGAAGTTGGTTGGTCCAAGCGACACGCGCTATTTAAAGTTTGGGGGTTTATTCTGTCAATTTTTTTTTTAATAGCTTTATCGAGGTGTTAAATTATTAAATAAAATTATTCAATTGAGGCATATTAATGATTAAAACGATCAATGATTTGGCATGGACAACTGGAAAAGAAACAGGTAGACCAATCTTTAATCAACAGGTTATGGAAGTCATGGCTAAAGTACCTCGCCACGAATTCGTCCCTGAAGATCAAAATGCTTACGCTTACGATAATCGCCCGTTGCCCATTGGTTATGGGCAAACCATTTCTCAACCATACATTGTTGCCTTAATGACGGATATTCTGGAAGTCAAATCCAGCGATATCGTGTTGGAAATAGGCACAGGTTGTGGCTATCAGACAGCAATACTTGCTGAATTGGTGAATAAAATATACAGCATCGAAATTCTTGAAGATTTAGGAAAGGAGGCATCAGAACGCTTGGCAAAACTTGGTTACAATAATATTAAAGTCAAAATCGGTGATGGCTATCATGGTTGGGAAGAACACGCACCATTTGATGGCATTCTCGTTGCCGCAGCCGCAAGCCATATTCCACCGCCGCTGATTCAACAACTTAAGCCAGGCGGGCGGATGATAATTCCAGTAGGCGAGCGTTATTTTATCCAGTATTTGATGCTGGTAGAAAAAAACGAGCAAAACAAGATTAAAACGAGTAATATATTGCCAGTTAGTTTTGTGCCTTTTACGGGGGAACATTAACAAAAAAAGTTTTACCATATTTCACAGATCATCAGCAAAGCGGCCGCGAAGCACTCCAATAAAGTTAACGTTTTTTTTTGGAATGCAAAGCAGCGCTTTGCTTGTGAACGAGATCGCGTATTTTTTTTAATTTTTAAGGCTTAAATAAAAATGAAATATCCATTACTTTTGCGACCCCTCCTTTTTCTAGGAGGTTTATTCGTCTTAGGTGCGGCAGTTGCAGGACCACAGCAAGAAGTTCCTTCCTTATTCCATGCGACAAATATCGTTGGAAATGCTAATTCTTTCGATACAGCAACAATTCGCCAACGGTTTGTTCAAGTGGATATTGGATTGCTTGACACCAGAGCTGATCAGATTCAGTTGGATTTGTTTGGTGATGCATCCTTTGTAGCGAAATTAGCACGCGCTAATGAACTTTCAAATGATGGGATTGCGTGGATTGGGTACATTGAGGGGATACCAAATAGTGAGGTAACCTTAATCAGCCGCGCTGGACAAATGGCAGGTAACATTGCCCTTCCTGATGGCATTTTCTATCAAATACGCTATTTTGGTAATGGCATACATGTAGTCAAGGAAATTGATCAATCGCAATTTCCACCGGAAGGCCATGGTGTTTCAGTTGAATTATCTGCCCTATCGGTGGAAAACTGGGAGAAAAATGCGGATGATGGTTCGGTTATTGATGTATTGGTTGTGTACACACAGGCTGCCAAAGAGGGAGCGGGTGGTCAAACCGCTATGAAAAACCTGATTGACTTAGCCATTACGGAGAGTAATACCGGCTATGGGAATAGTCAGGTTACCCAACGCTTGAACCTTGTCCATACTGAAGAAGTCTCCTATGACGAAACTGGGTTTAATTGGAAGGATACCTTGGGTAGCTTGAGAGATACTCAGGATGGTGTTATGGATAATGTCCATACTCTGCGGGATGCCTACCAGGCTGATGAAGTGGTGCTGATTGTTGAAGATGTGGCTAACCAACAATGTGGTTTGGCATATACAATGTCAGAGCCTAAATCCAGCTTTGAAGTTAACGCTTTTGCTCTTGTTAAACGCGATTGTGCAACGGGGGCTTATAGCTTTGCTCACGAGCTTGGGCATAATATGGGCTCTCACCATGACCGTGATAATGCTAAAAATGATGCCGGTGAACTTCAGCAAGGTGCATATCCTTATTCCTATGGCTATCAGGCACCCGACAAATCCTTTCGTACCATCATGGCTTATGATTGTTCAGGAACAAGCTGCCCACGTGTCAATTATTGGTCAAACCCAAATATTAACTATGAAGGTCAGCCGACTGGTATCATAGATACTGCAACGGATTCAGCATTCAACGCGAAATCACTCAATAATACTGCCTCTATAGTGGCAAACTTTCGCTCCAAAACTGTACAGTTCACGTCAGCCACCTACAATGTGGATGAAAACGGTGCGCAAGCAGAAATCACCGTGAGCCGTACTGGCAGTGTCGGTGCAGTCTCTGTGGTTTGTGCTACCAATGATGGCAC
>CAYFOB010000176.1:0-7827 GCA_964344525.1 uncultured Thiomargarita sp. | reverse complement strand
TAGAATTTACACATGAAACCAGCCTTGCTGCTCAGAGTTTGGATGCGACGACGCTTTATTTGAATGAAATTGGTTTTGCTAAGCTTCTGACTGCAGAAGAAGAAATTAAATATGCCCGGCGTGCCCAACAAGGGGACGAAAAGGCACGTAACCACATGGTTGAAGCCAATTTGCGTCTTGTTGTCAAAATAGCCCGTAGCTATCAAAATCGAGGGTTAACCTTACTTGATTTGATTGAAGAGGGTAATATTGGTTTAATGCGCGCGGTGATTAAATTCGATCCAGATAAGGGATTTCGTTTTTCCACTTATGCAACATGGTGGATTAAACAGTCAATTACCCGCGCTATCATGAATCAAACTCGCACGATTCGTTTACCCATCCATGTCCTTAAGGAGATCAACAGTTGTTTACGAGCTAGCCGCGCCTTGTCACAAACCTTGGCTCATGAGCCAACGCCTGACGAGGTGGCGCAGAAAATCCAAAAATCTAGCAAAAAAGTAGAAAAATTATTGGGACTTAATGAGCGTGTGACTTCGATGGATAGTCCACACCTCAGTCATTCTGAAAAAGCTTTGATTGATACCATTCCTGATGAGTTCAATCTTGATCCCATGCTACAGTTAGAAGATTATAATTTGATGGAAAAGCTCGAATTATGGATATCCCAGCTCAATGAAAAACAACGTGTTGTATTAGAGCTACGTTTTGGTTTAGGGGACATAGAGCCATCCACATTAGAAGAAATTGGTAAAAAGCTGGGAATCACCCGCGAACGAGTGCGACAAATTCAAATTTCAGCCCTAAAATGTTTACGCGAAATCCTTGAACGTGAAGGACTTTCTTTAGAATCTGTGCTTAAACAGTAGACCATTTTATAATCGCCGGCATTGGCAACGAGCCGAGCAAGAACGTTCTTTATTGTTCCAATCGCCTGCTTGGCAAACGACAGTCCAAGATCAATCTTGGACTCCAATGTTGGGTTACTCGAACAACAATGCTGCTGCTACTCCCCGTCCTTCTGTCATCAGAATCGTATAAGTGCGACAAGCTGCAGGCGTATCCATCACCTCTACTCCAATTCCCTCATTAATCAGGGGCGCTAACAATTCGGTTGCTGGAAAACGTATCTTTTGCCCAGTTCCTAATAGGACCACTTCTGGATTTAAGGCGTGCAATTGCTGGAAATGTGCCACCTCCAATGTTTCAAAACTTTCTACTCCCCAATTATTAAGAGATTCTGGCATAATAATCAGGCTATTTGTGTACACTTTTTCATTAATCGTGATACTCTGCAAATCGACGCGCTGTATTTGATAAGTCGCATCAGCCAAATCTAGATGAATTTTCATCGTCAAAAAAACACTCCATAAAAATAAAAGCCGAACCTGTCAGGATTTAATTCCTGATTCAATACTTATAACTTTTGTATAACAAGGCGTAATTTTTTAACCTCTTCATATTGCCAAACTGAAGAGGTTTTTAGTCAAAATTAATTATTTCTTGGGCACTTCTCTGACAAGGCGAAAACCAATATTGTAGTCACGATAATCTGGTAAAAATCGGTAACGATTCGCTGCTCGCACAAACTTTAAACCGCTGTACCAGGAACCACCACGAACGACACGATGGGCGGTAGCATTATGTTTGCTCAAACAACGTTGTTCTTTTCCGCTATATTTTTCCTCATATTCTGAACATGTCCATTCATAAACATTTCCCACCGTATCATATAATTTAAAGGGATTAGGTGCAAAAGAACCGACAATAGCTGTTTTTTTATTATCCCATCGACTACCGCAACCTTCACAATTAGCCATATTATATCCTATTTCGTTTCCCCACCAATATTGGGTATCCGTATCCCCCCGTGCGGCATACTCCCATTCTGCTTCCTTTGGTAAACGATACTCTTGCCCTGTTTGCTGACTTAACCATTCTGCATAAGCGTTGGCCTCTTCCCAAGAGACATTAATCACCGGGCGCTTTCCCCTACCCCACCTTTTATCTTCTGGCATTTCTCGGTTCGTCGCTTTGGCAAATTTGTCGTATTCTGCAAAAGTTACCTCATAGCGACTCATAGCAAAACGGTTCACCGATACCCCATGTACAGGTAATTCATCATCATCACCATTGCCCTGAAGATTGCCCATTTTAAACTGCCCTTCCGGAATCACCACCATTTCAGGCCCCTTATTTCTGTCTTGTAAGAAATCATGAAAAAGTTTTCCAGGTGTACATGAGCAATCATCTATAGGCGCTTGTTGTGTTGGTTCTGTTGTTGGCAAAAATACAGGAATAAAGTAAATATATTCAATCCAAAGCAGTATGAGACCCACTAAAATGCCAGTCAAAATTGTAACAATAATGGCTTTTATCAAATTTTTCTCCTTTTAAAAAAATTTGCTCTTGAAAGGGGATTTAGGGGTGTGTACCTATCCACTACAAACATGATAAACTCCGCAACACTCAAGAATTTGTCAAATGAAAACGAAATGATAAAAAAATTCATTTTACTAAGTCTATGCCTCATTTCAGCCTGCACGCAACCTAAAAAAGATAACCAAGATCCCAATTTATCAAGCCTATTGCTTAGCGCAGGTCGTTCATCACTTTCTCACACACAAATTGCCGCAGGATTACTTGAGGGGATTGCTTCAATCCCTTATTATTCTTCTACTGATCTAGCGACAATTAACCAAGGATTAGTCGAGGCGCAAGCCGAGGTTACATTGGTTGATGGCACTTCTTTTGTGGACAAGCCTGACAATATGAAACAGGCGACTGCGTTTTTTCAAAAAGTCTTGAAACAGCACGGGGTCCAAAAAAGTCATTTTTATATTTTAACAGGTATTGAAGAAAGTGGCGGCGAATATACTTTGCTCGCTGTGGTTTATCGTCCTATTGAGGCCATTAAAGTCATTGATAAATCTGATAATCAGACCATACATTTATTTTCTGTGGATGACATTTTTTTTTATGCGCCATTTGAAACCGATGTGAATGGAAAGCCCTTGGATACAATTATCGATTGGGCAGCGCTCCCAATTAAGTCTCTCCAAACCCAAAAGGCGCAAGCCATTTTTATTACTTTGGCTGCTAACTCTGTGTTAAATGATAAAAAAATGCCGGAATATTGGAATATTGAAAAACGTTGGCGGCATGGTGGAGCGTATGAAATTGTTAAAGAACGTTTTGAGGATATGAATAAAAGAATGGGGCTGTAAAACGCCCGAGATCAATCTCCCTCTCTTAGGAAGAACATTAATTATGCAAACATCTACTTCCAAAGTACGAATTGATAAATGGCTATGGGCAGCGCGTTTTTTTAAAACCCGTAGCTTGGCAACAGAAGCAGTGAGCGGCGGTAAAGTTCACCTCAACCAACAACGCACTAAGCCTGCTAAAGAGGTCCATATTGGTGATGAATTGACAATACGTACCGGCTATGTTGATCGCACAGTGATTGTGCAACAATTATCAACACAACGTGGTCCCGCAAAAGAAGCCGTATTGTTGTATGAAGAAACACCAGAAAGTATCCAACACCGTGAACAAGCTGTTGAATTACGTCGGCAAGCCGCGGCGTTACGTCCGCGTGGTACAGGACGTCCAACAAAAAAAGAACGTCGCACGATTCATCGTTTTGTCCAAAAGTAATCCTCCCTGTGGTGTTCCAGAAATCAAAAACCTTCAAGGTTTAACAAACCTTGAAGGTTTGGGCTGTTAAGTGCCGAGTCATGAATTTTCAAGTATTTTGGAGTCCAAAGCAGCGCTTTGGGGGATAAATGCCCAAAGCGCTGCTCCAAAATGTGGTAAAACTTGTGAACGGGTACTTATATCCAAAAAGCCGTTTTAGTCATCAATTTTGCTACCCGTCCCATGGTCCAACGTATTGATTTTGGCAATGGCACTCCCCCAGCTTTAATGGCAACCGTTGCATGATGTGCCTCATCTTCCTTCATTTGTTCTAAAATAGCTCTGCTTTTCAAGTCTTGCGCAGGTAAGCGTTGCAAATGTCCTTCTAGATGTTTGACAACTTGCTGCTCAGTTTCTGCCACAAAGCCTAAATTCCATTTATCACCAACCGCGCCTGCCATGGCACCTATGCTAAAAGAGCCCATATACCATAACGGATTTAAAAAACTGACACGCCCATTCAGTGCCTGAATACGGTTTTGGCACCAGACTAAATGATCGTTTTCCTCAAAGGCAGATTGTTTCATGCTTTCACGCACAGCCGTGGAGCGTGCCGTTAAGGCTTGCCCTTGATACAAGGCTTGGGCGGCAACTTCACCAGCATGATTCACACGCATGAGTTGCGCAGAGAGATGTTTTTCAGCATCAGTCAACTCTGTTTCAGGAACCGTTTGGGCAGGATTAGGCCGTGTGGTACCCAAAGGTTGACCCACTAAAGTGCGTAAACCCCGATCAAAGTTAATAATAAAATTATCTAGAGGTGTTAATCGTTGCATAACATCACTTGAAGTCCATTGTTAGAAGAATAATGGAGTGGATTGATTTAACATCATAAAAAACCAGACCTGCCAGGTCTGGTTTTTGAAGTTTTTAGCTGAAATTTTTATTCGACAGTAAATGCCATGCCCTGACTCCAGGGACCATGACCCGCCTCATTCCAAGTTTGTATCCACCAAATATGATTTCCCAATTCCAGGGTTTTTGTTGGCGTTATTTTGCAAGTGCCGTTACTACAATCCATATCGTTGGCTTTGTACCATTGCTTAAAGCGGGGGCTGGGTGTGCTATCATTGACCCAAAGGTAATACCAAGTGGCTTCTTCCACCTGATTCCAAGTGTAGGTTGGCGTTCTATTAGAAACCGTCCCGTTTGGAGATAACAGCGTGGCAGCTGTAGGCAAAGTAGGATTTATACCCACAGGCGTTTTAAATTTTTCACCGTTGCTCCATGCGCCATAGCCCACATTATTCCAAGTTTGTATCCACCAGGTATGTTCTGTCTCTTTTGCCAAAGGTTTCGCCGGTTTGATTTTGCAGGTGGTGTTAGCACAAACGTCTTTGGCTTCATACCATTGTTTGTAAACCGCATTTCGGGTGTCATCGTTAACCCAAAGGTAATACCATGAAGAGGAAAAAACCGGATTCCAAGTATATTCCGGTGGATTTTCATTGATATCTCCCTTGGGGGAAATTAACTTAGCGGCTGGCGGTGGTCCAACGATAAAGGACAATGGGTCGCTCCATGTGCCAGGACCCTTTTGGTTCCAAGCCCGTATCCACCAAATATATTCTTCATGCTCTTGTCGTTCGGGGGTGAAGTCTTGTTTTTCTAACGTTTTTTGACAAGTTGTGTTTCCCGCAGCACAATTGACTTCACTGGCTTTGTACCACTTATTAAATACAACATTGTTGGCGGAATTATTTACCCAAACATGATACCATGTCGACGATAAAACCGCTTTCCAAGTAAAGGTAATGGATTGATTGGGAAAAATCCCTTCTGGAGACACTAGAGTCGGTTTTCCTGGCCGAGCTGCCGTTTCTACGACAAAAGAGTTAAGTTCACTCAAGGGTCCATCACCACATCGATTACTTGCTTGCACTGCCCAAACAACTAAGCCAGGATTTAGGGGCGTGTTCGGTTCCACACTACAAGTATCATTATCATTGAAACATCCGAGTTCCTTTGTAGAATACCACTGGTAAACATGTTGTGCGTTCAGTTCAGGATCATAGACTTGCAGCAGGTAAAAATCCGCAGCTGAAACAGGATGCCATTGGTAAGTCGGCATCGCTTTACTGACTTCATTGTTGATAGGGGTAATCAGCGTTGGTTGATCTGATGGACCAACCTCTTTGATGCTTACTGTTGCAGTTCCCTGAACAATATTGGCACCACCTGTGGGTGCGCTCAAGTTGACTACGAAAGTTTCTCCGGCCTCCTCCTCATAGTCTGTCAAAATCTCAACCGAAAAATGCTTTTGATCGCTGTCACCGTCTTCCCATGTTAAGGTACCATTCGTTGCACTATAGTCGCTCTCGGCTATGGCTGTATTATCGCTGGTGGCATAGTTGACTGATACTTGGCCCTCGCTTCCACCGGTACGATTTACAGTAAGGGTTTTCGAACCGTCACATTCTCCAACTGCATAGCCCACGGCCGCAAATTGCAAATCACCTGGCACATCTCCTTCTTCAAAAATCGTCAATATGGCAGTATTTGGTGTACCAAGAACAGCATCCCCGGTGGGATCACTCAAAGTCAGCTTAAGAGTCTCGTCACTTTCCACATTTGTGTCTTCAATGATGTTGACGGTAAAAGTCTGATCATGATCTTCACCGTGCTTCCAGGTCAAGGTACCTGTTGTGTTATTGTAATCAATACCTGCAGTGGCGGTTTCCTCACTGGTGGCATAGTTGACAGAAACTTCTCCTTCACTTCCACCAAGACGAGTGACTGTAATAGTGGCTGGACCGTTTTTTTCATTGACCCTATAATCGTTATCAATAATTGTTAGTTCGGCCAATTTATGGGTACCAAGAACGGCTTCGCCAGTAACGCTTTCCAGGCTAACAAAAAGGGTTTCGCCTCCTTCTTTTATGCTATCATCATTGATATTGACAGTAATTTCTTTATTCGCATTATCACCATCAGACCAAATGAGGGTGCCTTTTGCTTCTGAGTAATCGCTGCCAGCTTGGGCCGTTTTGTTGCTGGTGCTATATTTCACCGAAACAGCCCCCTGAGAATTGACTGTGCGTGTCACGGTGAGTGTGGCTTTGCCGTTACCTTCATTGACAGTGTACGCGGCCTTTGAAAATTGTAAAATGGCTACTTCATTATCAACAATTGTCAGTTCTGCGACATTATTGGAACCGAGAGTGGCTCCTGTGGGGTTGCTCAAGGTGATACTGAATTTTTCATCATCTTCAGCGGTGGAGTCATCATTGATGTTGATGGTAATGGTTTTGTCGGCAACATCTCCATCTAACCAGTCAAGGGTGCCTTTTGCTTCAGTGTAGTCATCGTTAACCACAGCACTGCCATCACTAGTCGCATAGTCCACAGAAACCTTCCCCTTGCTCCCCCCTGTACGGGTCACTTTAAGAGTGATTGAACCATCACCTTCATTGATTTTGTGTGTTGTGGTCGAAAATTGCAAAGTGCCTGGCTCAGTGCTTTCGTTATCAACAATCGTCAGTTCTGTGGTGCCCAGGGTTCCGATTTCTGCCCCGCCAGTGGCGTTGCTTAGTGTGATATTGAGGGTTTCATCATTTTCGATAGCGTTGTCGTCAATGAGGTTGACAGTGATGCTTTTGTCAGCCGCATCATCATTTGACCAACTCAGGGTGCCTGATGTGGCAGTATAGTCACTGTCAACCACAGCGCTGCCGTCGCTGGTAGCATATTCTACAGAAACTTCACCCTTATTGCCGCTAGTACGGGTTACGGTAAGGGTTGCTGAACCGTCACCTTCATTGGTGCGGTGAGTTGCTGCAGAAAATTGTAAAATGCCTGGCTCATTATCAACAATCGTCACTTCAGCGATATTTGGAAAGCCAAGATCGACATCGCCCTCGACAACACTCAAGCTAACGCGAAGGGTTTCATCTTTTTCTGCGGTATTGTCGTCAGTGATGTTGATGGTAATGGTTTTGTCAGTTACGTCGCCTATTGGCCAGCTTAAGGTACCTGAAGTGCTGGTATAGTCTTTTCCAGCTTCAGCCGTGCCGTCAAGGGTAGCAAAATTGACTTTGATCGCACTATCACTTTTACCAATACGAGTCACTGTGGTCGGGTAGGTCAGGAACATTACTGTTCCTTTCCCCCCTAAGAACCGGACGTGCA
>CAYFOB010000175.1:7446-7856 GCA_964344525.1 uncultured Thiomargarita sp. | reverse complement strand
CCATTGAGGTTCTTGAAAATTCTGTCAAAGCGGGTATTGCTTTTGCCTTTAAAATTCAACAGAATGAGGGTTCTTTTGATCAAGCTTTTCCAAATGAACATAGTTTTGGTGCAACGGCTTTTTTAGTGCATCCATTATTAAAAGCTTATCAAATGATTCAAAATCGATGCGCACCCTCATTTCAAAATGAGATAAAAAAAGGGTTGCGTCGGGCAGGTGATTTCCTGATTAAATATAGTGAAATGCACGGACATATTGCTAATCACTTAGCCGGTTCGGTTTTATCTTTGATTGAGCTAGCTGATTTTTTTCAAGAAAAAAAATATCAAACCAGAGCGCAAGAAATTTTAGAGAGTATTTTAAAAAAACAATCTTCAGAGGGGTGGTATCTTGAATATGAAGGTGCGGAT
>CAYFOB010000175.1:0-7426 GCA_964344525.1 uncultured Thiomargarita sp. | reverse complement strand
CATCCTGATGGCACTTTTGGTGGTGAATATGGAAGTCGTCGTACAACCTTATTTTATCCGGGCGGACTTGCTTTGTTAAGCGACGAAATGCCAGTGGCTGCCAATATTCTCAACAAAATGCTTAATTCCTATATGGCACATCAAATAGTCACACCAAATGATGTGGATATGGGAAATATAGCCCCCTTATTATCCAATTATGTGTTACTGTTAGGATTCAATTTGTCAGAAACGCATAACAGCCTAATCCCATGCGAACAAAATCAAGTGTCTCAATATTTTCAACAAGCTGGCTTATTTGCCTATAGTACTTCAAGCTATTATGCGGTTTTAGGAATAAGCAATGGGGGAATATTGAAAATTTTTGACAAAGAAAAAAAGCAAATCATTTTTAATGACTGTGGATATATTGGACAAACAAAATATGGCGCTTACGTCACAACACAAATAACAAATAAAAATCAAGTCAGTCAATTAAAAAATCATGAATTTAACATTGAAGTGCCTTTTTTTAAAATGTTGCAATCTAATCCCACCCCATTCAAATTTATCATTTTGCGTTTGCTTAATTTAACAATTATGCATAACATCATGCTGGGTAATTTGCTCAAAAAATGGTTAGTCAAATTATTAATCAGTGGAAAGAAAAAAGTGCCCTTGATGCTGAACAGAACAATCAAATTTGAACCTAATCAGGTTATTATTACTGACTCTCTAAAAGGCACATTAAAATTAAATTGGCTTAAAATTGGACAAGAATTTGTTGCCATTCATATGGCTTCTTCTCGTTATTTGGAAAGATTTAGCGGTTCCACATATTTAAAACCAACAGAGATTGACCTTCGTCAATTCAATGATCACTGTGAAGTCAAAAATGAAATACGAATTGAGATAGATGAAATCTAAACTCAAACAAATCGGTAAAGATTCCCTGATTTATGGTATTGGGGGAGGGATTGCTAAAGGTATTGGTTTTTTTTTATTGCCTATTTATACCCGCCTATTTACACCAGAAGAATATGGCACTATTGAGATGTTGGTGATTATCAATAGCTTGCTGGGGGCTATGTTAGCGGTGGGTTTGGATACAGCGCTATCCTTTTATTGTTTTGAACAAAAAACAGTTGGAAAAAAAGCACAAGCGCAGCTAGTAACGGCGATTGTGCAATGGCGTTTGATCTGGGGCACTTCAATCGTCTTAATTGCCACATTGTTTTCTCCTTTAATCAATGCTTGGTTTTTTAATGACCAATTAGGTTGGGAATATTTTTTAGTCGCTTTTTTGGGGGCTCTCTTTGCCCAATTTATGCAACTCAGCGCGGCTGTTTTCCGACTTCTTTATCGCCCATGGCGCTATATATTTGTCACGTTGTGCGCCACGCTAGGTTCCGCATTTATAACAATTATCCTGGTTATTTGGTTAGATTATGGCATATTAGGTTATTTTATTGGCTTTAGTGTCGGTTCCCTAATCGCTGCGCTCATTGGTTGGTGGTTCGCACGGGATTATCTGGATTGGTCAAAATGGCATATAAGCTGGTGGCCTGTACTGTTACGTTTTGGGATGCCCTTAGTGCCTGGCTTGTTTGCCATGTTTTTTTTAAGTACCTCAGATCGGTGGTTTATAAATTATTACCTGACGCCAAAGGAGTTGGGCATTTATGCGGTTGCGGCTAAAATTGCTATGATCATCACAGCCTTTTTAGATATCATGACCAAAGCATTTATGCCACATTCAATGGATATCATTCAGTACAAAGATAAAAAACAAGCAGATAGGTTGCTTGAAGTTTTGCTGCGCTATTTTGGTTTTCTCTTTTTTTCTTTGGTGATTTTATTGGCAGTGCTTTCCCCTTTTATCATCAGTATTCTTGCACCTGCGGAATATTATGATTCTTTTAAGATTGTGGGATTATTGTCTTTATCCAGTGTTTTTTATGGATTGACTTATTTTTCCAGCCTTGGCTGTTGGAAAGCAAAAAAAACCTATCTATACACACTGAGTGTGACCCTATCATTTTTTATTAATATTGCATTAAATTGGTTGTTTGTTCCACGATATGGTTTGATCGGGGCGGCTGTGGCAACAGCAATGGGCACCTTTTTTTTAGCCATTTTGAGTTTTTACTTTAGCCATAAAAGTTGGTCAATTGATTTTAGTTTTCGCAGGCTGGCAATACAAATCGTTATTTGCCTCTCTGTGATTACTTTAACAACGACAAATGTTGAGGTTGTGACACAATTTGGCATTTTGCTTATTGCATTAGTATTGATGGTGATCTTTAGCGTTAAGCAATCAGAATTAGTTAAAATGTCTTTCAAAAAATCATGAAAAATTTCAAACAATTTTTAATCAAAATCATTAAAAAATTAATTGGAAGTCTTGGACAAAAGGAGGAAAAGCTTTTAGAGGCTTTAACCTATATAGATCATTTTAATCATTTACAAGGCACAATAGACTTCTATGACAATCCTTTTATATTTGATGTATTTAGACTTGGATATACCAATGTTGCATTTTTAATTGATCGCATTGCTAAACATGACTGCTATTTGTTAAAAAACATAAAAAATGATGCACCAACTGTTATAGATATTGGTTCTCATATTGGCGTATTTCCAAGGTATTTATTAGGAGAAAAGCCTAAAGCAACCGTGCATGCTTTTGAGCCTGATAGAGAAAATTTCCTATTTATGGAATTAAATCTCAAAATGTTTCAAAATGCCTTTTTATATCAAAAAGGGGCATTAGATAAAAAAGAGACACTTGAGCTATACACCTCAAGTAAGCTTGATTGGCGTTCAACATTTGCCGTTAATTCAAAGTTTTTAGATAAAAGCGACTTTGAAAAAGGAGAATATAGCGCCGTTTATAGCGTTGAGCTTATAGAGATCGATTCATTTATGGATGCGCTTAAAACGCTTGATTTATTAAGAATCAGTGTACCTGGAGAAATTGAACATTTGGTTTTATTGGGCGCCCAAAAAACGATAGAAAAATACCGCCCTCAAATCAGCATTTCGGTATATCCTGTGAATATAGAAAAAGTGAGAAAGATTATGTCTGATATAGGGGGTTATCAAGAAATGCCCAGTCCATATCAACCGTCAAATATAAGAATATTTACTAACTATGACAGATAAAACATGGCAACAATTCCCTTTTTTAGTTAAAACACATAAGCAACTAGAATCCTTATATTTTGAACGTCCTCGCATTGTTCTAAGTAAAGGAAACCCTAAAAGTTGGGATGAATTTGGCATCAGAGATCCTGCTCTTTTAGTTAATGAGAATGGATTTTTAGTTTATGAAAAAGGCGCTATTGTATTATATTACACTGGCAGCCATAACAAGGGACTTTGGCAGGGAACAGGCAGAGCACTCTCTTTTGATCAAGGAAACAGTTGGCAACGCGAACCTCAGAATCCCGTTTTAGCACCCAGAAAAGGAGAGTGGGATGGTTTTATTAGTTCCACAGCGTGGGTCATAAAAAACAATGATGGCATCTATAGAATGTATTATCGAGGGGCTAATGTCTCTGAAGGTGATGATGCCATTGGGCTTGCCACAAGTCGAGATGGAATACACTTTGATCGCAAAGAAACTAATCCTATATTAACTTCCCACGATTTTAAGGGGATGCGTAAAGCGCCTCACACTTTTATGGGGGTTATCAATGTTGTACGCCTTTTGGATGGACAATATCTTTTGACTTTTGAAGGCTCATCCATTAAACATGAGGGCAAAGCGCAAATTTTTGCCGCGATATCGAAAGATGGCGAAAAATTTGAAGCTTTTAATGATGGATACCCAATTTTTACTAGCGATGATGTTCACTCATGGCCCGTAAAAAGAGTCGCAAATCCTAGAATTGTGGCATTTGAAGAGACATACATGCTCGCTTTTAATGGACATTATGAGTCTGGTTTATACGCAATAGGATTAGCCTTTACAAAAGACTTTAAAACTTGGTGGGAACATCCCGCTAATCCCGTTTTATTACCCTCAGGCGCTATAGGTGATCCATTTTCAGGAAGACTTGAAGGAGGGGTAATTGTTAAAGAAGATATAACAAAAGGAAAGGGCGCAATTCGCCAGTTTATCATGGCTATTCCGCGACAGGCATATAGTCATCAAAATGCAGTAGTTGGTTTATCTCTAGGACATTTTGATCAATCTGAAAAGCGATATGCGTTTAGTCGTGTCGCTGATCAGGTTGATGATGTTAGAGTGATAGAGGGCGAAATACTTCAAGTTTGCAAAAGTATGAAAAGTCGTTTTGCACCTAGAGCAATATTTATGATTTCTCATCAAAGAGGGATATTTTTTGAATTTAAAATTGAAAAAAACATTAGAGATAGTGCATTAGTGACTTTTGGAAAGGAAATTGATTCTGCGGTGACTAATGATGGAATCGCTCTCTTATTTAAGAGCGGTACAATCTATTGCAAAAATAAAACAAATAAAAAATTTTTTGAACGCTTCTTGAAAAAACTGATTGGTGCCGAAAAAGGAAAATATTGGTTTGGTTGGAATCTAATTGGCACCTACAAGCTGGATAATTGGTCTCAATTAGTGCTTAAAAAGAAAAAAAAGACCTGGGAAATTAATCTGAATGATCAAAAGTCGTTGACAGTAGAGTGCGATTTAAAACTGATCAATAGTATTTCTATGGAAAGTCTAGGCGGAAAATTAAACATCCGAAATTTACAAATACTGAAGTGAACAAGATAAAAAAATTCATCACACGCTATGGAGGGTTTGCCTTCATCAGAATCTTATTTTATCCATTAACAACGCTGGTGAGCACGCCTATACGATTAATACAAACGTTGTGGGCTAGCCGTACCCTTGCAGAGGGCAAATGGGGAGATTACAACCGCTTTACTCCTCATACTGGACTTAATAGTTTATTTTATTGGACGCAAGCGATTAACTTTTATCGTTTTGGTCGTTCAGGGAAAAGTCCTTATCTTGGACTTGGCAATTATCCGCTTTCACGGTGGTTTCATAATTCATTACCTTCTCTTTATGCTTATTGGGGAGCCAGTTGTGTCACCGTGTTATTCAGCATGTTTGGGTGGTGGTTATTTCATTTAGTCTGGTTAGAAGAGCCTACATGGCTAATAACGGTGATGTTTTTTTCCCTGATTAGCACCACTTTTTATGCAAATACATTTAGTCTACAAAATTATAATGCCTTGGGTTGGTTATTTTTTCCTTTGGGGTTATATGGTTTGATAATGGAGCAATGGGAAATTGCAACAATCGCTTGGTTACTTGCTTCATTTGGAAGCTTTACAGTGGTGGTGATTGGAGGGATTCTTTCCTTTGTTGTCGCCGTACATCATTTTCAAATAACCCCCTTGCTAGCTATGTTTCCAGCTGGTTTAAAGCTTTTAACCCATTTATTTTCAAATCAAGGGGGTATTCAGAAAACATTCTTAACAGTTGCCAAAGGACTTGGGCTCACTCGAAAAAATACTAAATATAAACGATCACAAACCCTCAGCTTAGGCGGGTGGTATTTCGTATTGCTTTATCTCCAATTCGGAATGATTAGCGCTTGGATGGGAAATGAGACCTTACTTTTTTGGACAGGTGTGGTCATTTTTTTTGTCAATTCGACTTATATTCGCTTTGCCGATTTGCAAAGCATGTACATGATGATGTTTAGTATTGCCACAACCATAATTCTCCAAGATAATGGAAATTTGCTGTTGCTATTCTCCTATTGGCTACTCGCCTCTCCTGTGCCGCTGTTTGCAGGATTTGCGTCAATAAAAGTCTTGGATGTTGTGCCCAAACTCGCCCCATTCCCAATTAAACCATTTTTGAATGCAATGGAAGAGTTTTTAAAACCCGTTCAAAAAGGACAACGTGTCTTAATGGCTTTTGACGATCCTAAAGGGGACTATCATAAAGTATTTGATGGTTATCGCGTACTATTGGAACTTCCATTATACGTCGCCTCGCGAAAGGAAATTCATTTCATGCCAGATTGGTGGGCGGTATTTGAAACCAATTATGAGGGCGCTCCTGAATTTTGGGGAAGAGAAATAAAGGCGGTGTCTCATAATGTCAAACGATGGAAAGCGGATTATGTTGTTATTTACCAAGAAAATAATCCTGAATTGGAGACTAAGTGGCTTGAGGCAGGATTTGAAGCTTTAACAGAATTTTCTTGGAATATGATGCCATTGAAAGATTCAACATTGCTGGCACCTAAATGGTGGTTATTGAAAGTTTGCCAAACCCATGAATAACTACAAGGATTACTTTTAAAAAAGGATAACCCAGATCAGTTTTGACTTATCCTTTATTAACTGATGTTACGCACTTTTGTTCCCACGTCGCTAAGCTTTGCGACTTGTGAACGAGGATGCGTAACATCAGTTAGTATTTTTTTATAGAAGATAAGCCGGCAAAAATTCTACAGCCGCTTTTTGTAAATAAATAGATTGATTAATCACTTGCTTACTCACAATGGATAATTGTCCCGCATATTTTTTTTCAAATTCTATCATCGCTCGTGGAATATGGTGATGTTTGCCAGATTTAACTTCAATTAAATGATAGTTAGCATCCTTCACCAATATAAAATCAATTTCACTTTTAGACTGGGTGCGATAAAAGTACAAACTGCGAGTAATATCCTGATTCCAGTTCAAGTGGTTAAAACATAACTTTCATATAAAGCGCCAGCATCTCGACGAAGCGCCAGTGAATTAAAATTTTGTAATAATAGATTGTTGATGCCAGTATCTTTAAAAAATATTTTCCGGTTCTTACTAATCTCTTTATTACGATTGGTAAAAAAGGGCAAAAGTTCTGCCACAATAAACGTTTCTTCCAACAAATTCAAATATTTAGATAGGGTAACAGATGAAATCCCTATCGTTTCACGCGCCGATGAAATATTAAATTGTGTACCTGCATTAATGGCTAGATATTTAAGTAAATTGTTATAGGCAGAAAGATTTTCTATTTTCGCCACTTCCCGAATATCCTTTTTAATATAGGCATTAACAATTGAATCCAATTTAAGCCGCTTTTCCTCCTTATTAGGGATTAACACCACTTCTGGATAACCGCCATAAATGATATATTCTTCCAATAAAGCCAAAAAATGATCATGCCCTGATGCTAATAACGGGTTTAATGCATCATTTGGTATCCCCTCACGAAACATTTGCCTTAAGTTGCGTAAACGATCTTCACCACGAAACAGCAAAAATTCATCAAAATTCAAAGGTTCAACCAAATATATCCGCCTACGCCCTGCCAATGAATCTGAAAATTTCGTCTTGATTCGCAAAGACGAACTGCCAGTTGCAATAATCTTTAAAGTTGGAAAATGATCATGTAATAATTTAGAGGCTGTTTTGGAAAAAATGAAAAGTCTTTTTCAGAAAACGAGAAAGA
>CAYFOB010000174.1:2381-7860 GCA_964344525.1 uncultured Thiomargarita sp. | reverse complement strand
TTGTTATTTTTATAATTTCATAAAAAGTATTTGTACATTTTGATGAGCTCAAAACTTTGATCCTATGGTAATCAAACAAAAAGGTACTGATTATAGTAGTGTTGCGCGTTACCTGGCGCATCATAAATGGCTGGCTGTCTCTGGTCACACGTCCTCCGGACGTTTTCATTTGCCGGAGGATAAGCACCTGCTACAGGTACAGGGTTTCATCTAGTCGATATCGCCTTCGGTGCTCGCCGAAGGTGGCAGCTTCTCCATGATTTCGCGCACCATCCTGATATGCTCCTTTTCTTCAGCCCGGAGTTCGACAAATAGCGCGTGTACGTCAGTATCGGTGATTTGTGGCAGAGTCTGGTCATAGAAGTCATATGCCTTTTGCTCAGCAGAGACAGCGACCTCTAATGCTTGGAGAACGGACATGCTGCTGCGAATTGACCCTATCTCAGGTGCCTCCACATCGTAGAGGTCATCGATTTTGACCCGCATGGGAGCATCACCAAACAGCGCTTTGCGCCGCTCGGCAAGTTCCTTACTGTGCTTCTCTTCGTTTTCGGCCATGTATTGGAAGAAGGAGCCGGGGCTGCTTTCGCCGCCCAGACCTAGCTGTGACACGAAACTCAGGTAGCGCTGGTGGGCCTCATCCTCAATCAATATCGCAAAGTCGAGGGCGTCCATGGGGCTGAGGGTTGATAAGTCGATATTAGCGTACATAATAGATTCCAATAATAATGAGGTGGTAACAATTGCGTTGGATTTTTTAGCATAATCCCCATTCTATGGAGAAACGATATAGATTATATATTCTACACCAATTTATCACCCCACTGCCATTAATTAGCCTATCGGAAAACCTAATTGATCCGTGTTTAACAGCTCCAAATGCCCATTTCGCACAACAATGATGTCTTCATGTTGCCCACTGATTTGTAAAACGCCATTTTGGTATTCTGGGGTTCATCCTTCTTTTAGAGGTCAGGGTGTGGGAAAAGAACTCATGAAGAAAATTCTCTTATATTGCGACGAGAAATCCATCCCTGTTACATTTAATAAAGGATAAACCTTGCTCTGATTAGGTTTTGACTTATCCTATCGATAATGTAATCCTTGTAGGTACTGAATCATGAATTTTCGGGTATTTTAACAGACGCTCACATGCTCGTTTACAAAGAAAAACTTACGGAGCCTGTTGCAAACAGGCTCCAGCAAAAAACTGATCCATCATTTTTGAACTGTCAATTTGGTATTTTTGATTGAGGCAGTTGGGTTAAAAAAAACGCAACCCCTCATAGATGTTGGGGGTGGCGCATCTGTATTGGTGGATTTTCTCCTAAATGCTCAGTATACGCGATTAGCAGTACTTGACATTTCTGCACAGGCTTTACAACAGGCAAAAACCCGTTTGGGAGATCAAGCGAATCAAATTGAGTGGTATGTTATTAAAAAATATGTGCATACTGTGCTGCAAGCTGGGGTGTTAAATTTTTCCCCCCTTTTTTTGAGCCCAAAACGTATATTGGCAACAAGCAGAGGAAAATTAATCATGGAAAATGCCTCCCAAACGGAATCAATACTCCGTAATCTTTCTATTTTTTCTGAATTAAACGACAATGAGGTGCAAAATATCGTCGCCCATACAAAGACGATTCATGTCAAAGCACAGGATATTCTTTTTAAAGAAGGGGATATAGCGCGTTGTCTGTATGTCGTACTCTCTGGTAGTGTACAGATTTTTACAAACAGCAAAAATGGCAGTCAGGTTCTTTTGGCAAACAGAAAAGTGGGGGATTTTTTTGGCGAACAGGCGCTATTGCCAGGGCATGTGGACAATCGGCGTAATGCCAGTGCAATTGCGACAGAAAACAGTCAATTGCTAGAAATTTATGCCTCTGAGGCTCAATTTGTGCAACAAAGCGAGTATAGATATTCTGTGAAAACGTAAGGTTTTATCCTTTTTTATAACTATCGCCTTTCGTTTTGATAGCGATAGTGCGTAACATCAGTTATTAACTTAAGGAGGATCGGCAATTCCTCCCTTGACCTGAAAAATCAAGGGGTTCCTTGCCGATATTTTTATGAAAATTCACATTTTTGCGATTTTTTTTGGCTTGTTATTGCAACAAGCGATTGCTATGCCGACAGAACAGGTGAAATTAGAAGTGACTTTGGGTACGCCTGTCTTATTGGCTGAACAAAAGCAAACCGTGCATCTCAAAATTCTTTTGCGGGGATTACCTTTAGAGCAGATGACTCAACGCACACCTGTTAATGTTGCCATTGTTTTAGATCGCTCTGGTTCTATGTGGGGGCAAAAAATTCAGCAAGCCAAAAAAGCAGCTATCATGGCAATTGATTATTTGGATTCTCAAGACATTCTTTCTGTTGTCAGTTATGATGATCGCATTGATGTCTTAGTGCCAGCGACTAAAATGTCGGATAAGGTGAATATTGCATCTGCGATTCAGCGTTTGACGGCAAGAGGAAGTACCGCACTATTTGCCGGCGTTAGCAAAGGTGCAGATGAAGTGCGTAAATTTTTGGAAAAAAATCGTGCTAATCGTATCATTTTGTTGTCAGATGGAATTGCCAATGTGGGACCTAGTTCGCCAAAAGCATTAGGAGATTTAGGGAGGAGATTGATTAATGAAGGAATTTCTGTGACGACACTGGGTTTAGGGTTGGGTTACAACGAAGATTTGATGACACAATTAGCCAATAATAGTGATGGTAATCATGCATTTATAGAAAATGCAACGGATTTGGCACGAATTTTCAAATTAGAATTTGGCGACTTATTGTCTGTCGTTGCCCAAAGCGTGGAAGTGACCATTGAATGTGCAGAGGGCATTCAACCCAAACGACTTTTGGGTAGAGAGGGAACAATTGAAGGACAACGAGTAAGTACGTATTTGAACCAATTGTACGGCAATCAGGAGAAATACATCCTTTTAGAAATGGAAGTTCCAGCCACAGCCGCAAATACGCAACGCAATTTGGCGACTGTTAAAGTCAATTACACCAATATGGCGACAAAACATTCAGAACATGTGGCTAAAGTGAGCACCGTGCAATTTACTCAATCCCGTGAAAAAGTTGAAGCTTCTGTCGATAAAGAGACAATGATTTCAACAGTTGAACAAGTGGCTGTGGAAAAAAACAAAACAGCAGTTGAATTGCGGGATCAAGGGCGTATCAAAGAGGCTGAAAAAGTTTTAAGAGAAAATGCCTTTTATCTCGAAAGAGAAGCCAAGAAATACGATTCTGACCGTTTGCGCGAGCAGAGCCAAGAGAATGAAAAAGCGGCTGAAAATTTGGAAGGTCCCGCTTGGGGTAAACAGCGTAAACAAATGCGTAAAAATCAGTATACAATTGAGCGGCAGCAATCTTATTAATTGATGTTCACAAAGCTCTGCTTGGAACGAAAAAAATTTAACGGTATTTTTTCGTTCCAAGCCTCAATAACTACACGGATTACTTTTAAAAAAGGATAAACCTATAGCCCGTATTAAAAGTAATCCTGATTCAAACAACGTCAAAGCATCAATGTCCGTCTCGCACGGACCACACGTAGCTCGCATTAGTCTTGTTCCCAGTGTACACGCTCCCATTGCTGAGGCTCACGCGCCATGCATAGGTAGCACTGTCCGTGGAGGATGACCAATAGCCACTTGACTGCACATCCATAAACACATCATCTTCCTTCCACTGCCCTGTTCCCACCGCGTTGGAAAGCGCGGGATCTTTATATCTATTGTCCACCATCGCCTTCCACTCCTCTTTAGTTGGTAAGCGCCAATCACCGGCTTTTGAACCATCACTCAAACCACATTTTCCATGACCCAAATGGCTTGCACTTTGCATAGCCGTTTTCCAATCTTGGTAGCGAAAACAATTCGCATTTTTCAGCCAAACCAAGCCACTCCTAAAGTCTATGACTGTACCATCACCATTATCAACGTAGCGAAGTGTTGCGACATTCCATACTTGCCCACGTTCCACCAAAATAATGCTTTCAAGCTTCAAACGTTCTCCAACCATTGCCACTGTCACAAACAATGGTTTTTCTTTGCCAACGTTCCAAACGGCTTGTGCCTGATTGGGTGGAATTTTAAAGAGCCCTTTTTTAGCTTGTTCTGTATCAAAAAATTCCTTAACCCATACCGCTTGCCAATCAAGCCTAACGGTAAACATCTCACTATCAGCATCATAATCTTCTAAATAAGCAACGCCTGCTTGATAACGTTGATCATGTTGTTTCGCGCCTTGATTAAGCCGTGCTTGATATTGTTGCGTCTTTTCAAACATGCCGCGTTTAGGAAATTGTGGTGCTGAGACTGAAGCAGACGCGCCTAAAAATAGGGCTAGGGCAATCATTTTTAGTGCGTTTTTCATTATGTCTGAACCTTGAATGAATAGGATAAAAGGATGAAAATAAATCCGATTTTTTCAAAAAGTCGGATTTTTCACTATTTAATATATTTTAGCAAATTTGATGATAACTGACAGAAGGTTGACTTTTTGCAGAACCCTCCTTTAATCTGCTACATTTAATTTAGACAAAATGAAACCATGACACGATTTATTTTTATCACTGGCGGTGTCGTCTCATCACTAGGCAAAGGCATTGCCTCAGCCTCCTTAGCCGCCATCCTTGAAGCGCGTCAACTCAAAGTGACTTTGCTCAAATTAGATCCTTATATTAATGTTGATCCAGGCACCATGAGCCCTTTTCAACATGGCGAAGTTTTTGTGACCGATGATGGCGCAGAAACCGATCTCGATTTAGGACATTATGAACGCTTTGTGCGCACCACTATGGGGCAGCGCAATAACTTCACCACCGGGCGCATTTATGAAAATGTCATTCGCAAAGAGCGACGCGGTGATTATTTAGGCGCCACCGTGCAAGTCATCCCCCACATTACTGATGAAATCAAGCACTGTATTTTGGATAGCGCAGATAATGTTGATGTGGTGATGGTAGAAATTGGTGGCACCGTGGGAGACATAGAATCCTTGCCCTTTTTAGAAGCCATCCGTCAATTGGGCAGTGAACTAGGGCATGAGCGAGCGCTATTTATTCATTTAACATTAGTCCCCTATATCCCCACCGTTGGAGAGCTTAAAACTAAACCCACTCAACATTCAGTGAAAGAATTGCGTTCTATTGGCATACAACCTGACATTTTGCTTTGTCGCTCTAGTCGCCCATTGCCTGAAGGGGAAAGGAAAAAAATTTCCTTATTAACCAGCGTTGATGAAGCCGCAGTGATTTCCGTGGTGGATGCGGATTCCATTTATCGTGTTCCCTTGCTACTGCATCAACAAGGGTTGGATAACATTTTGTGCGATAAACTCAAATTAAATAAGCCACAAGCGGATTTATCAGAATGGCAAAAAGTATTGGCTGCAATGGATACACCCAGTGCCACTGTCAACGTCGCCATGGTAGGAAAATACACAGAATTAACGGATGCTTATA
>CAYFOB010000174.1:0-2371 GCA_964344525.1 uncultured Thiomargarita sp. | reverse complement strand
GGCATACAAACACATACCCAAGTCAACATCATTTACGTTGATTCAGAAACGCCAAATTTTGACAATTTAAAAAACGTAGACGCAATTTTAGTTCCTGGCGGCTTTGGCGAGCGCGGCATAGAGGGCAAAATCAATGCCGCCCAATTTGCGCGTGAAAACAGTATACCTTATTTAGGTATTTGTTTAGGCATGCATGTTGCTGTGATAGACTTTGCCAGAGAAATCGGCTTAGAAGGCGCACATAGCACCGAATTTAATCCCAACACTGCGTACCCCGTGATCGCCTTACTCACAGAATGGATGACAGAAAGCGGTGAAATAGAACAACGCGATGAAAACACCGACAAAGGCGGAACAATGCGCTTAGGGGGGCAAAATTGTCACCTCATGGCGGGTAGCAAAACCTACGAATTATATGGAAAAACGCTCATCCGAGAACGCCACCGCCATCGCTACGAATTTAATAACAACTACATGGGCATGCTGCGACAAGCGGGCATGATATTTGCCGGCATGTCAGCAGATGGCAACTTGGTAGAAGTGATAGAAAATAGTCATCACCCTTGGTTTATCGGCTGCCAATTCCACCCTGAATTTACATCAACGCCCCGCGATGGACATCCCTTATTTTCTGGTTTTATTCGAGCGGCTCGGGATTATGCAAAAGAAATGAAGGGGTGAAATGTGGTAATCTAAGCAATTTGTTACCAGCTCAAAAACCTTCAAGGTTTGGTAAACCTTGAAGGCTTTCAAAAAATTTAAATGAATAGCAAAACACTTTATCTACGTCTGCTGCGTTACGTTGTCCCCTATTGGCGCATCTTTGCCTTGGCTATTTTGGCAATCGTCATCATGGCTATCACCGATCCAATTTTGGCTGCCTTGATTCAACCCTTATTGGATGGTGGCTTTGTCGAAAAAGATCCCTTTATGATGAAATTAATGCCGATTTTTTTGATGATGTTGTTTATAGTCAAAGGGTTCGCCATTTTAGGCAGCACAGTGGGCACGACTTGGATCGCCTCACGTTTAGTGATGGATTTACGGACAGCCATGTTTAGTAAAATTTTAACCCTGCCAACAACGGAATTTGATCAAACATCTTCTGGCGTCTTGTTGTCTAAAGTTACTTATGATGTTAATCGTGTTATGGCGGCTGCCACCGATGTTTTAATCATTTTGGTGCGCGACAGTTTGGCGGTGCTCGGTTTGTTGGCATGGATGTTTTATCTGAATTGGATGTTATCTTTAATTGTCTTTTCCACCGTGCCACCGATTATTGTGATTATACGTGTTGTCAGTAAAAAGTTGCGGGGAATTAATACTTCCATTCAAGATGCCATGGGATATATGACGCGGGTGCTTGAAGAGGCGATAGGTGGGCATAAATTGGTTAAAGTGTTTGGTGGCTATCATTATGAGCAAAACCGATTTGAAAAAGCCAGTAATCAAGTGCGACGCTTGGAAGTGAAAACTAAAGTGACTTCTGGCTTAAGTGTTTTTATTGTGCAATTATTGACAGCCGCCGCTTTAGGCGTGATTATCTATATTGCTGCACTACAATCTGCGGCAGACAATATCACGGTGGGTGGTTTTGTGTCACTGTTCACTGCAATGGGTTTGCTGTTTACCCCAATTAAACGTTTAACTCAAGTCAATGATAAATTACAACAAGGATTAGCAGCAGCGGAAAGTGTTTTTAATCTGATTGATAAAACTTCAGAAATATCACCTAAAAATGCTCAAATAACACATTTATCAGGAAAAATAAGCTTTCAGCATGTGCATTTTGCTTATGAGGAGACGCCTGCCCTACAAGAAATTTCTCTCACCATTATGCCTGGAGAAACCATCGCCTTTGTTGGGGCATCAGGCAGTGGTAAAACCACCTTAGCAAATTTAATTCCACATTTTTACACCGTCATTAAAGGCAAACTTTTAGTTGATGATAGAAATATCAATGACTTTCCCTTAGAAACCCTCCGCGCCAATATTGCCCTTGTCAGTCAAGAAGTGGTGTTGTTTAATGACACTGTCGCCGCCAATATCGCCTATGGTGCTATGGCGGATGCGCCGCGAGAAAAAATCATTGCTGCCACTCAAGCCGCTTATGCCATGGAATTTATTGAAAAAATGCCAGAAGGCTTAGACACTGCAATTGGAGAAAGAGGCGTTAAATTATCGGGTGGACAACGTCAACGCCTAGCCATTGCCCGTGCTTTATTAAAAGATGCACCCATTCTCATTTTTGATGAAGCCACTTCAGCATTAGACACCCAATCAGAACTTCAAGTACAACAATCATTGGAAAGCCTCCAAGAAGGACGTACCACGATTATTATTGCTCACCGCTTATCAACCATTGCTAAGG
>CAYFOB010000173.1:0-7906 GCA_964344525.1 uncultured Thiomargarita sp. | reverse complement strand
GTGTTAATTTCTAATAATCGATTTGACAAATTATGAAAGTGATGTATCATTATTGGTGTGTACTTGATAAATCCCCAAACACACCTGGGGTTGTGGTCATAATAGCTCACTTTTTGGGTAATATTTTGAACAGGCTCTTAGTGCGTAACATCAGTTAATAACTGATGTTACGTGGCTACCAAGAGATATCGAAAGGTAAAGGCGGGAAAATCGTGTTATGCTACCCCATCTCAAAATGTCCAAATTGCATAAATCGCTGATAACGGGTTTCTACCAGCTCATCTATTGGGATTTGATTGAGCACCGCTAGATTTTCTTGTAAAACAGTGCTCAAAGTTTTTGCCATTGCATCAGCATCACGGTGAGCCCCGCCCAAAGGTTCAGGTATAACAATATCTATTGAACCAAGTTCTTTTAAACGTTGCGAAGTCATATTCATGGCTTCCGCCGCTTCAGGGGCTTTTTCAGCACTTTTCCACAAAATTGATGCGCAACCTTCAGGGGAAATGACCGAATAGGTGCTGTATTGCAACATACAGAGCTTATCGCCAACACCTATGCCCAGGGCACCTCCAGAACCACCTTCACCGATGATTGTACAAAAAATCGGTGTTTTTAAACTTGACATGACGTATAAATTACGGGCAATGGCTTCACTTTGTCCCCGTTCCTCGGCATCAACCCCTGGATAAGCGCCAGGGGTATCAATAAAAGTGAGGATAGGCAACTTAAAACGTTCAGCCATATTCATCAGGCGCAGCGCTTTGCGATAGCCTTCAGGACGTGGCATACCAAAATTATGTGCCAGTTTTTCTTTGGTGTCATGACCTTTTTGTTGACCAATAATCATGACCGGATATCCTTCAAGCCGTGCCAATCCGCCAACCATTGCGGGATCATCAGCAAAAGCACGATCGCCATGCAGCTCTTCAAAATCGGTAAAAATCAGGTCAATATAATCAAATAGGTAAGGTCGTTGCGGGTGGCGTGCCAATTGGGCAATTTCCCAAGCTGTTAAGGATGAGAAAATTTTGCTGGTGAGCTCCTGACATTTGTCTTGCAAACGAGCAATTTCATCGTTGATGTTAATTTCTGTGTCGTTGCTGACACAACGCAGTTCACTAATTTTGGCTTCAAGTTCTGCGATAGGCTGTTCAAATTCAAGAAAATTAATGTTCATGTTTTCAGTTATCAGTTGCATTAGATAGATTTATTGAAAACTGAATTCAGGTTTGGGTTGACGTGATAATAAAGCTTGCACAGCATCTTTTGGTGTACATGTACCCTGTAGCACATAATTGACTTGCTCAACAATCGGCATATCAATTTCAAGTTGTTGAGATAAACGGCTCACTTCACGAGCAGCCCGCACCCCCTCAACCACTTGCCCAATTTTTGTTTGTGCTTGATTGATATCGCTGCCCTGCGCTAACGCATAACCAAAGCGTCGATTGCGTGATTGATTATCTGTACAAGTTAGCACCAAATCGCCCAAACAAGCAAGCCCCATAAAAGTTTCACGTTGTCCACCCAATGCCGTGCCAAAACGTACCATTTCCGTCAATCCGCGTGTAATTAGGGCGGCACGGGTATTAGCGCCGAAACCTAAGCCATCCACAATGCCAGCCGCAATCGCCATAATATTTTTGATTGCGCCACCCAGTTGCACACCGATAAGGTCGGTGCTTGTATAAGGGCGAAAACTCTGATTATGAAATAATTTTACCAAGTCTTGAGCGTACTCGACTTGATTGGAGGCGACTGTGACTGCTGTTGGTAGTCCAATAGCAACTTCATTAGCAAACGATGGTCCCAGCAAAACCGCTAAGAGGCGTTGCTTGCCTAAAACCTGCTCAGCCACTTGATGCAGTAGTAAGCCTGTATCGTTTTCTAAACCTTTTGTTGCCCAACAGACACGGGTTTGAGTGGTGATGTGGGGGGCAATTTTGTTGAGCGTTTCACGAAAGGCATGGCTGGGTACCACCACCACAATATCGTTTGCTTGTGGCACTGCCTCTTCTAGGTTGTTGATTGGTAGCAAAGTATCAGGAAAATTGATGTCTGGCAAAAATCGGGCATTTTGTCGCGTCACTCTCATTTGTTCTACATGCTCAGGATTTCTACCCCAAAGCAGAACCGAGCGTCCGTTACGCGCTAAAACCAAAGCGAGTGCAGAGCCCCAGGAGCCTGCACCCAATACCAAAATAGGTTGTTGTTCTATCATTAAGGTTAACAGTCCCCCATATCATCGATATCACAAAATATGCCACCGCTAGCCTCAGGGAATAAAACCATTGCTCGTAACGGTTTTATTCCCCGGGTTGTTGGTAGATTTTGTAAGTCGCTTTAAAACCTGTCAAGTCTGTTTATTTGCTTTAATTAATGCTGGTTTGCGCCTTGGTTTTGCTGGAGTCGTTGAGTGTACAAGGCATCAAAATTGATCGGTGCCAATATGAGTGGCTGAAATCCGCCCCGTGCCACGATGTTAGAAATGAGCTCACGGGCATAGGGGAACAAAATATTTGGGCAATAGCTATGGAGCATGTACGACAATTTATCTTGAACAAATCCCTTTACAACAAAGACACCCGCTTGATGGACTTCAATAAGAAAGGCCGTTTTTTCTTTGACTTTGACGGTGGCAGTGAGATTTAACACGATTTCGTAGATGTCTGTTTCCAATGTGTTGGCATCATTCGATATTTCCAATTCTAGCTGCGGTTCCCACTGTTCCGTAAAAATTTGTGGAGAATTGGGGGTTTCAAAAGAAATATCCTTGATATAGATATTTTGTATCCCAAATTGTTCTTGCGTGGCTGTATCTTCCACTGTATCATCCTCTTTAAAATTGTGAATGTATTGTCCCCTTTTTATTTCGCGCCACTTTTTCCTTTGGCGAGGGGTAAACTAGCATTTTGCCACGCAATAATGCCACCTTTGAGATTGTGAATTTTCTCAAAACCATTTTTCTTTAGCAAACGACAAGCCTGTCCTGAACGGTTACCACTCATGCAACTGGCGATGATGGGACGATTACGGTATTTTTCCAAACGGGTTATTTTGCCAGATAACGTACTTAACGGAATATGCACCGAATTTAAAATATGCCCTTTTACATGTTCACTTTCTTCACGAACATCAAGTACAATGGCATCATCATGGTTGATCAGCAAAGTGGCTTCTTGTGGTAACAGCGGCTTAATTCCGGATAACTGCTCTCCTAATATATTCCAAATTAATAAACTAAGCACAGCAGTAAAAGCCAAAAATAACACAGGATGATTGCCGATAAATTCAACAAACTGTTCCATAACTTAATCTAATTTACACACAAAAACCGAACAATGGGGATTGTTCGGTAAGAAATCAAGTATTAGGCACAAAAAGATGAACAAAAAACTTCGCGCATCATGCTAATCAGGCGCAAGGTACGCACATCACTGACATGATAATAAACGCGATTAGCATCTTTGCGTGAACCTAAAATACCCTTATCCCGCAAAATGGCTAAATGTTGGGAAATATTACTTTGCGAGGTACCCACTTGATCAACAATATCTTGCACACTGTATTCATGTTCCCCCAAAACACAAAGGATTTTTAAGCGTAATGGATGGGACATGGCTTTCATGGAGCGAGAGGCTCGTTCGATGTCATCATCATGAGTGAGTAGTGTGAAGGCTGGAGTACCTCCTGACATAGATTTTATTCCAAAATCGGTATAATGACTATTACTCATATAAAATGTCCTGTTTATAGTATAATAAATATATTACTATATTATCAAGCGATAGTCTATTTTTTTTCTTGAGTGTTTTTTTATTGTTTGAACCTTGATTTTAAAGGATTTAAAGAATTTACAGGATTTTTTTCAAGAAGTTTCATCCTTTAATTTTTATAATTAGGGTTCAGGCAATAAAAGTGGCATATTGCGTGGCAATTATGGAATTTATGCCTTTGAATCTATATATATGCCCATAAATGCAAATTATTTATAAATTTAAAATTTTTTTCATAATTTTAATGTGGTCAAAGTACTCAATAACAATTGCTGGACTTTAAATGGACGTATAGAGTATTCTAAATGGTGATCACAATCTTTACGCGCTTATGGAGAATGAGTCGTTCATGTATAAACTTGTATTAATAAGACACGGCGAAAGTGTTTGGAATAAAGAAAACCGTTTCACCGGTTGGACTGATGTTGACCTTTCTGAAAAAGGTAAACAAGAGGCGTTAAATGCAGGTGATTTGCTAAAAAAAGAAGGTTATGCGTTTGATGCTGCTTTTACATCCGTCTTAAAAAGGGCAATCAGGACGCTTTGGATTGTTTTAGATCAGATGGACCTAATGTGGATCCCAGTTTCTCGTGACTGGCTGCTAAATGAGCGACACTATGGTGCGCTTCAGGGATTGAACAAGGCTGAAACAGCAAAAAAATATGGCGAGGCGCAAGTCAAAATTTGGAGAAGAAGTTATGATGTGCCCCCACCGGCATTGGAACCGTCAGATGAAAGATATCCAGGGCATGATTGGCGCTATCAAAACCTAGATGAAAAAAATTGGCCTTTGAGTGAGTGTTTAAAAGATACCGTTGCACGAGTTCTACCTTTTTGGCATCAAACAATAGCGCCAAAGATCAAACAAGGTAAGAGAATTGTCATTGTCGCACATGGTAACAGCTTACGGGCGCTTGTGAAGTACCTTGATAATATTTCAGACGAAGAAATCGTTGGTTTGAACATTCCAACAGGGATGCCTTTGGTGTACGAGCTGGATAAAGATTTAAAACCTATCAAACACTATTACCTCGGTGACGCAGATAGCGTTAACAAAGCGATGGAAGCGGTAGCCAATCAGGGTAAAGTCAAATAGAAATCTCGCTACTATTGTGCATACAAGCACTTCGTGGGTATGTTTTTTGCTTAAGGATTCTATTGATTTTTTTTATACAAATATAGGGAGAAAAAATATATGCAATCTCTGTTTCGTCATTTACCGACTTTATTAATAGGCACTATTCTCGGTTCATTTATCGCTATTGGGAGCAGTGTTTTTGCCAATCGTAGTCAAACAGATTTGGCAATCCCCTTTGATGAACTGCGTGCCTTTACTGAAGTTTTTCACAGAATCAAAAGCGATTATGTAGAGGAGGTGGATGATAAAACGCTATTGGAAAATGCCATTCAAGGCATGCTGAGTGGACTTGATCCCCACTCTGGTTACTTAACACCTGAACTTTTTCAAGAAATACAAATTGGTACGACGGGTGAGTTTGGAGGCCTTGGTATCGAAGTTGGCATGGAAAATGGTTTTGTCAAAGTCATTGCGCCGATTGATGATACGCCTGCACAACGCGCTGGGGTACAAGCCGGTGATTTAATTATTCGTTTGAATGACACTCCTGTCAAAGGGATGACACTCACCGAAGCCGTCAAAGTGATGCGTGGCAAACCAGGCACGAGCATTAAACTGACCATTGTGCGTGAAAATGAAGACAAGCCGATAACTGTCACAATTGTACGCGATATTATTAAAGTTAAAAGTGTTAAAAATCGCACCCTAGATTCAGGCTATGGCTATATCCGTATCAGTCATTTTCAAACACATACAAGTCGTGATTTGGAAAAAGCGATTAAAATCCTCAAAAAAGAGAACAAAGGAATTATTAAAGGGTTAGTGCTAGATTTACGTAATAATCCTGGGGGCGTATTGAATGCTGCGGTGGAAGTGTCAGATGCCTTTCTCAAGAAGGGGTTGATAGTTTACACTGAAGGTCGCGTTAATGATTCTGCTATGAAATTTAAAGCGCACCCTCATGATTTTCTTAATGGGGCACCAATAGTGGTATTAGTCAACGGGGGATCAGCTTCTGCCTCGGAAATTGTCGCAGGCGCTCTCCAAGATCATAAACGGGCAATCATTATGGGTACTAAGACTTTTGGTAAAGGCTCTGTACAAACCATCTTGCCTATGAATAATGATGCTGCATTAAAACTGACCACAGCACGCTACTATACGCCATCTGGTCACTCAATACAAGCGAAAGGAATAGAACCTGATATTGTATTGAATAAGGTTCAAATTGCTGAAGTTGAAGAAAGCGATGATTTAAGGCTTAAAGAAGCGGATTTAGCGGGACATTTAGAAAATAACAAGTCCAAAAAATCTAAAGACAAAGCGGATAACACAGCTGAGGAAGAACCTTTGATAAAAAGGGATTATGCGGTCTATGAAGCGCTTAATTTATTGAAAGGATTAAATATCCTCAAAACACGTCGTTTTTAAATCTAATATGCCTACAGTCCTAGTTCCCCTTGCCCAAGGCTGTGAAGAACTTGAAGCTGTCACAGTCATTGATTTACTACGTCGTGCCAACATTGCGGTTGTGACAGCTGGCCTTGACAACGAGCCCGTCAAGGCCAGCCGTGGGGTTGTGTTGATACCTGATACGACCTTAGATGAAGCCGTTAAACAAAGTTTTGATATGGTAGTGCTACCAGGCGGTTTAGCTGGGGCAGATCATCTCAACAATGATCCGCGCATTCATCAGTTGCTCAAAGAAATGCATCAACAAGACAAATATACGGCTGCTATTTGTGCTGCCCCGAAAATATTGGCTGATGCTGGTTTGTTGGCCAACAAATCGGCTACTTGTTATCCAGGCGTGTTGGAAAAAATGCCTGATATGCAGCTTAGAGATGCGCCAGTCGTTAAAGATGGACTTGTTGTAACCTCGAGAGGTCCCGGCACTGCGATGGATTTTGCGTTGAAATTAATAGAAATTTTAGTTGGACGTGAGATATGTGATAAAGTTGAGGCGGGTTTGGTACGTGCTGCTTAAATCACTTGAAGAATTTGAACTGTGATTTATGTGATTGATATGATTATTGTGAGGGTGTTGATGCTTATTTTTTCATCACCTTTCATCACAAAAATCATAAGAATCACAGTTCAAATTAAAAACCTTTATACATCTGTTCAACTTCCGCCTTATGATGTTCAAGAATACGCGCTCGTTTCATTTTCAATGTGGGTGTCAATAAACCATTATCTATTGTCCAAGGTTCAAGAAATAATGACACGCGACGAATTTGTGCATACCCCGGAAAATCTTTGATATGCTTAGCAATACGTTTCAATATCGCTTGATGTACTGGCTTGAGTTGCAATGAGTCTGCTACATTCAAACTTTTAGCAAAAATTTCCCAATTTTCGGCGTTTAATACCACCAATGCGGCGAGAAAGGGCTTACCTTCACCAATTATCATGATTTGATCAAAGAGGGGATCAATGCAGATGACCGCTTCCATATCGACAGGGGGCACTTTTTCACCGTTACCCATAACAATAATTTCTTTGATGCGCCCAATAATGTGCAAATGCCCTTGTTCATCTTGACGAGCCCTATCACCGGTATGCAACCAACCGTCTTCATCAATGATCTCCTTGGTCGCTGACGGATTTTTCCAATAGCCTAACATCACATAAGGGCTTTTTGTCAACAGCTCATCGTTTTCACCGAATTTGATTGCAACGAAAGGTATGGGGGTACCAATACTTTCAGGGACATTGTCTTCAGGATGGTTAATGCTGATGACGGGACTGGTTTCGGTCAAACCATAACCTTGCAATAAATTTAACCCCAATCCAATAAAGAATTTGGCAACAGCTTGTGGTAAAGCGGCGCCACCACTGGCCGCAAAACGCATCCGTCCACCTAATTTATCCAATATGGGGGTGGCGACTAAATGGCGCAACAATGGCCATAATAACAATTTCGGATGCCAAGCGCCTCTCCCTTGATGATATTCAAAGCGTCGCCAGCCCACATTGACAGTCAGTGTTAACAATTTTTGGGCCCATCCTGATTTCAACTGATTTTGAATTTTGGCGTACACCTGCT
>CAYFOB010000172.1:7707-7921 GCA_964344525.1 uncultured Thiomargarita sp. | reverse complement strand
CCCATTGTCCATAATTATCAATAGTTATCAATACTTTTATGGACTATATCATGACAACTCTCAAAAGGCTTAAATTCCTTACCATTATTTTTTTTGTGTTCTCAGTCGTATTTATCGCCTATCATGATGCTTTAAACAATGGTTTTATCTCAACATGGGATACAGGAGTTTATGTGATTATAAATGCCAACATCAAAGCCCTTAATTGGGATAA
>CAYFOB010000172.1:0-7697 GCA_964344525.1 uncultured Thiomargarita sp. | reverse complement strand
TGTTCACCAGTTTTTATGCGGGCAATTGGCATCCTCTCACTTGGTTATCTCATGCTATTGATTATGCCTTGTTTGGACTTGAGCCCTGGGGGCATCACCTTGTTAGTCTTATTATTCATTGTCTTAATACTGTTTTATTGTTTATGTTGGTAGTGGTCATAAAGCAGTCTGCTCAAAATTCCTTAGCGCGTGTAGAAAATAAGACATTCATAGCTGCTGCCATCACCGCTCTTTTATTTGGAATACATCCACAACATGTTGAATCTGTTGTATGGGTAGCAGAGCGTAAAGATGTATTATGTCTCTTTTTTATTTTGTTAGCACTTTTATCTTATGTGTTTTATTGCAGAGCTCGTAGTGCCCTTTGGTATTTGTCAACATTACTGTGTTTTATGTTAGCCCTTTTGGCAAAACCGATGGCGGTGACATTTCCTGCCATTCTTCTGCTGATGGATGTTTACCCACTTAAAAGAACGCCGTTGATTCACTCATCACAACAGGTTTCTTATAAAATACTGGCGATTGAAAAAATACCCTTTTTTGTTTTGACCTTGTTTTCAATCATTTTCACTATTTTGGCACAAGCGCATGGGGGGGCTTTTACGACTCTTGACAATTTGGGAATGCAAAGTCGTTTACTAAATGCATTTAATAGCCTTATTTTTTATCTTTCTAAATTCCTTTTTCCCGTCGGTTTGTCACCTTTTTATCCTTTTTCGTCTCAAGGAGACTACTTGATTCCGATCCTTGCCTGTTTTTTGATCACTTTTATTTGTGGCTATTTTTGGTATAAGAAAAAATATTATTGGTTAATGGCTTGGTTGTTTTACTTGGTGACATTATCTCCTGTCATTGGCATTATACAAGTGGGAAGTCAGGCAGCCGCAGATCGTTACACTTATTTACCAACAATTCCTTTTTATATGCTTATAGGTATTGGTATTGTCAAGCTGTTATACACGGAAAAAAAAATAATCAAACTGGGAACTGTTATCGTTTTTTTGTTAGTCAGTTTTGTATTAGTACAATTAACTCAAAAACAAATTATGGTTTGGAAAAATGAGTTGACTTTTTGGAGTTACATTGTGACATACGCGCCAAAAAACGAACGGGCACACATGATGCTTGGTGAAGTTTATTCACGAATAGGTGAGTCTGAGAAAGCGGCTATGCATTACCACTTGGGGAAAAAATGGTATAAACGTCTTTTGGTGGCTTATATTGAGTCAAACCAGTTACAAAAGGCACGGAGTATGCTTGAACAATTGCTAAAAGAAAATATTGTTGGATACAGTCTGGATCATATTTACTATTTGATGGGAGAAATAGATTTTAGACAAGGGCATTTATATAAAGCACAGGAGTCATTAACAAAAGCATTGGAAATCAATTCCAAGAACAAGCAGGCGAAAGAATTGTTGTTAGGAATAAATTCTATACTTGGCGCTGTTACAAAATGAAGAGCTACATCGTCGCCATAAAATGAACGCGCAATTTATAAAACAAGAGATTAATTAAGTACCCGTTCACAAGTTTTCACACATTTTGGAGTCCAAAGCAGCGCTTTGGGCATGGGTTTCCAAAGCGCTGCTTTGGACTCCAAAATACCTGAAAATTCATGGTTCAGTACTTATGTAAGTGTTTGATTTTAATATCGAACTCGTGTTACTAAATCTTTCAATGTGATATTATATTCAGTACACCCATTATAAATTTATCATGAAAAACATCCAAACAGGCTTTAAATTCCTCATCATTATTTTTTGTGTATTATCAGCAATATTTATCGCCTACCATGATGCTTTGAACAATGGTTTTCTCACAATGTGGGATACACAAGCTTATGTGATTAATAATGCCAACATCAAAGCCCTTAATTGGGATAATATCCAGTGGATGTTTACCAGCTTTTACATGTCGAATTGGCATCCCCTGACTTGGTTATCACATGCCCTAGATTATGCATGGTTTGGTCTTGAACCGAAAGGACATCACCTCGTTAGTTTGATCATTCACTGCTTTAACAGCGTTTTACTTTTTTTTCTGGTGATGGCTTTAATGTTTTCTCGATGGGCGCACAATAAAATACTCCTGGTTGCAGGGATTAGCGCTACTTTTTTTGGAATACATCCACAACATGTTGAATCTGTGGTTTGGATAGCAGAACGCAAAGATGTCTTATGCCTCTTTTTTATTTTGTTAGCACTTTTATTTTATGTTTTTTATGTGCGTACAGCCCGTTTATCTTGGTATTTGTCAACATTATTGTGCTTTATATTGGCACTTTTAGCGAAACCAATGGCAGTAACATTTCCCGTCATCCTTTTGTTGATGGATGTTTATCCACTTAATAGAATATCACAACAGCGTATATCAATGCTTGTGGTTGAAAAAATACCCTTTTTTATTTTTACACTGTTTTCAGTCATTATCACTGTTATGGCACAACACCATGGAGGAGCCATCAGTAGCCTTGACAATTTAGACCTACAAATTCGTTTACTCAATGCTTTTAATAGCCTTGTTTTTTATTTATCCAAATTCATTTTTCCGATCGGTTTATCACCTTTTTATCCTTTAGATAAAAGTTTTTACGAATCTTATCCCAGCCTAATTCCTGTCATCGCTTGTTTTCTTATAACGGTGGTATGTGGTTACTTCTGGACTAAAAAAAAGTATTATTGGTTAATGGCTTGGTTGTTTTATTTGGTCACCTTATCTCCCGTTATTGGCATTATACAAGTGGGAATACAAGCCGCTGCGGATCGTTATGTTTATTTACCAACAATACCCCTATACATACTCCTAGCCATTGGGATTGTTAATAATTTATATAACAAAAAAGTTTTAAAAATCATTAAATTGGGAATAGTGTTCTGTTTGTTTTTTGTAGGTGTTATGTTGATACAATTGACCCAAAAACATACCTTGGTTTGGAAAAATGATTTGACATTTTGGGGTCATATTGTGGCATACGCGCCAGAGAGTCCACTGGGACAAAAGAACCTGGGTGATGCTTATTTCAGGATTGGGGAATATGAAAAGGCAATTGAACATTACCACCTAGCAGGGCGGTGGCAGAGTAATCTTCCGATGGCATATATCAAGTTAAATCGGTTAGAAGAAGCACTGAATTTTCTTAACGGTGTGATAGAATATAATATTGAGATAGGACATCATTGGGATAATATCTATTACATGAGGGGGATGATCTATTTCAAACAAGGGCTTTTGCAACAAGCACAAGAATCATTAACAAAAGCACTGGAAATTAATCACAAAAATAAAGGCGCGCGAGATTTTTTGTTGAAAATACAAAATCACTAACTACAAGGATTACTTTTAAAAGTAATCCTTGTAGTTAGTGATTCAGTACTTAATTGGCTATTCTTTTCGGTATAGAAGTTGAGTAATTTGCTCAGAAACTAAGCCAATCAAAAAAATTAGGAGAGACGTGATAAACAACAGAACACCCATATTAGTAAAACGCCCGGCCGTTGCGAAGGTGTACACATAATAACTGAGCCCCAACATAAAAAATCCCAAGCTGAGTGATCCAAATAATTTTAATGGTGCGTACAATGTTCCTATCTTAAAAATAATCATCAAAAAACGCACACTATCATACAATTTAATATGGCTTTTGCCAATACGTGTGTGTGCCACAATAGGGATATAACCAACGCTATAGCCAGCACGAAAAAATGCCATAGTGATGGTGGAAGGATAAGAAAATCCGTTGGGTAACAAGTAGAAAAATTCTTGAAATTTATCCGCTTTTATTGCGCGGAATCCAGAAGTTAAGTCCTTAATGGTTTGTCCAACAATCCAACTCGAAAGCCAATTATAAAAGCTGTTAGCACACCACCGCGCTAAATTGGCTTGTGAATTAGCGTTGCGGGCTCCTACTACCATATCATATCCACGTGCCAATTCAGCCAACAATCTGTCAATGTCTTGGGGATCATGTTGTCCATCTGCATCCATAAACACCAAAATATCGCCATTTGCAGCCCGCGCCCCACTTTTTATAGCAGCACCGTTGCCCTTGCTGTACAGATGACGAATGACTTGCGCTCCCGCTTTTGTTGCAATCTTTGCAGAATCATCACTGGAGCAATCATCAACCACAATAATTTCAGCATCCGTGTAATTTTGTTTTAAAGTTGAGATGAGTCCTTTTAAACAGTGTGCCTCATTCAGGCAAGGTAAAATAATACTCAAGCGCATTTTCATTAAAAATTCCCGCTACTGCACCTTATTAATTTGGAAACCCATTTCATGTAATTCCTGCATAAGTTTGATTTTCTTCTCAAAAAAATTCAGCTCCTTTTCATAAAAATGCACTTTAATGGGATTCATTTCTGTACGAAATTTTTGCACAACAATCATCGCCTCATCAAACAAATGATCTGATATCAACCAATCAATCAAGATCAGGCGCAAGTGTGGGGAATCTTTTAATGCTAAAGCCTGTTTTCCAGCCTGCACTGCCTGTCCATAACGTTTTTCAAAAGCATGAAAACGAGCATACTGATAGTAAAATTCTGCTTTGTAGTGAATATTATTTGGATTATGTATCAACGCATTAAATATTTTCTCCATTGTTTCCGACTCTAGCTGACAATGACCCTTTGCCCGTCGTCCTAATATGAACTCGATAAGTGGCGGCACCACATGATCATATTTACTCGTCTGGAGATGCTGGATAATTTGTTGCATATCAGGCCACTTAATTTGTTCAACAGAGCATGAAAGCTCAACCAAGTATAAATAAGACGATGAATGTTTTGGAAAAATAGCCACAAGATGTCGAGCGTATTTTTCCGCTTCACTATTTTCACCAATCGTTTGAAAAAATACAAGGGCATGAATTTGTGCAGCCTGTGAGTGGGGATGTTCTTTTGCCCAAAGGATTGTCTGTTTCAGCGGTTTGCTCCATAAATCTGTTTGTAACCAAGTGTTCACTGGAAAAAAAGCAAACCATAAAGCCGCGAAAAAAAGAGCGATTTTGCGCAAATAAGGGCTCAATATATAATCAAATAAGCGCATTGCCGCATAAAAGAGAGAAAATATTATCCCCAACATTGCTAAATAATTGCGATGTTCAAAATACAACATCAGCCCAATAAAACTGGATTCTAGCGCATGTCCAGCCAAAAACCAGAACACCCCCAACGCCAAAACGGGTAAAGTGCGACGCACCTTGACCGCAATAATAAACATCAGAAAGATGAAAATAGTGGAGATTAAGGTTGTTGGCGGCGTCAATAAATTTTGAGATATGATGTAATCATCATGAAATAAACCAAATCCATCAGAACGCAGCAATAATATTTTGGAAAGGTAGTCGGCAAGTATTCTTGTTTGAGTGAGTAAACGTTCCCCTAGCGTAAAATCACGGATTTGATATCCCCCAAGGAGGTTATCAATATGGGTTATAAAATAGAAAGCAAGCAAAATTAAAGGGGAATAAAGAAAAATCCACGACCAAATAGTCCAATAACGAGATTTTGGTAATGCACGCAACACCGTCACTTCTAGTACGATGATATATAATACAAGTAGGACCCCATTTTCTTTACTGAATGTTGCCAGTAGCCCCCCTAAAACAACACCAACAGAAACCAAAAAAAAGCCGGATTTGACTCTCTCTTCAGCCAAATATTGCCGCCCCTGTAAATAAACTAAAAGTCCAGCTAAGGTAAAGAGGGTTGACAATTGCGCCATGCGTTGCACCACGTACAACACAGTAGAAACATGTAACGGATGCCACAACCACAACGCGCTAGTCAGTAAAGCCAGTGAGAGACAGCGCCTTTCGGATAAATTCATCAGGCGCGTGATAGAAAAAATAAGCCAAAAGATCAAACAACCATTTAGCAAATGTATCATTAAGTTGACATATTTAAAGGGCCAGGGATTAAATGGCCAATAATGCGCTTGCAAAGCAAATGTCAACAGCGATAAAGGGCGTCCCAGTGGTCCAGCAATACCTTCGCTGACAAATTGACTGATATCATTTTTTGTGTCATCAAGGCCCGCTAAATTTCCAAGATTGGGTAAATCGTCAAATAAAAAGACGCTGTATAACCCCCCCCAATAAAGCCAAACTGTACCACCCAAGACCGCAAAAAAAACACTTCCGTAAATCAATTGGGAAAGACGAGATGGGATTATTTGATTCATCAAAATCACAAAAATATCAACAAGAAGTTTTCGCACATTTTGGAGTCCAAAGCTTAGCGAAGGGAGAAAGACGCCTCCAAAATACCTGAAAATTCATGGTTTAGTACTTAGAAAGAGTGGGAAAAGGAGGAAAATATGCCCCCCTCAGTAGGGGGGAAATCGGGTCACATTTAAGACGAAAGCTTATTGGGTTAGATTCTTGCAGGTAGGAGGTAAGTACGCAAGCATGCTAGGCCCACTTCCAACTTGAGTATATTTGCAGGTCCAAAGGCGAGTAGCGTTGTCCCAACAAACAAGTACAGTACCTGCATCAGCGATATTCTGATCATTAGAATGGGCTTGATAACAAAGGTTATCGTGAATTGTCATGTTGCTGGTGTAAGTACCACCGGTTCTCGCATCGACTGAAGCAAATGCCGGAATAACTGTGGTGCCCATGGTATCCATATAGACTTGCGCGTCTTTTTTCATAGCGTCGAGTAAGGTAACAGCCTCACTAACTTTCGCTTTTTTCAAGTAATCTGTATAAGCCGGAATTGCTACCGCAGCCAAAATACCAATGATCGCAATAACGATCATTAACTCAATCAGGGTAAAACCCTTTTGTGTGGTTTTCATGGTTATTTACTCCCAATATAGAAAACTCAAATTTCAAATTGTTTTAACCCAATCTTGGGTTATATGAACTTTAAGCATATAATATGCCAATTTATTATTTTCTTGATTTATAAAGAACTTTGAAAAAATAGCGGGTAGTAACAATGAATGAGGGTTGAAATTCAGCACCTTTTAATAGCCAAAATACAATTTATCTGATTGATTTTTCAATAAAAAATAAAATGTGTTGAAATTAAAAAAAGGTGTTGAATTTCAGCACTTTTTTGACATAAGTTACTGAATAATATGCAATTAAATAAAGATAACATTCAACATTAGGCGCTGAATTTCAGCACTTTTAAAGTTAAGTTAATGATTAGCAAAGGAAAAATACTTATCCATTGAATTCCGTCTTACACTGAGGTGGCAAATAAGTGGTCATATTGCCGCTATTCCCTGCTCTGTATTGACAAGTCCAAAGATTGCTGGCGTTATCCCAACAAAGGAGTACACTACCCGCTTCTGCAATAACGGGATCCTTAAATGTGGCCTCATAACACCCGTCCCCGCTATCAACCCGTACAATTAACTGGGTGTAAGTGCCAGAAGTTCTATGAGATGTTGAGGTTATTAGAGGAACTTTATTCGTACCCATGCTATTCATGTATTCTTGTGCCGCAATCTTTAATGCACCTAACAAAGCCAAGCCTTCAATCACTTTCGATTTTTTGGTGTATTCTACAAAATTAGGAGCCGCTATTGCCGCTAAAATTCCAATGATTGCAATAACAAGCATGATCTCAATAAGGGTAAACCCCTTTTTTTTACTTGTCATAGTATTCCTCCTAAAAAAATATAAATGAACCCCCAAGCGCCTTGAGGGTTATTTAAATCGCAGCACAGGATGTGCC
>CAYFOB010000171.1:4947-7923 GCA_964344525.1 uncultured Thiomargarita sp. | reverse complement strand
GTTTATCCTTTATTAAAAGTAATCCTTGTAGTTATTCATGGGTTTTAGAAATAGGATGCGTAACATCACTTATTAAAATCAAAAAAATCGTCCCATTGTTTATCTAAGCAGGCTGAGGCATCCTGTAGAGGAAGAACTTTCAGGATGCCACCCTCCTGCTCCTTTAAAATACCCTCATTACGCAACTTACGCAATCCATCATCAACTTCAAAGTCAATATCTATCCCATATTTATCCTTGAGATAGCCTTCAATTTCGCTATCAAGTTGTTCCTGTGTGTAGTTCTTATCAGGCTGGCTATGAAGAAAATAATAAGCAAAAATCGCTTCCTTGCCTTCTTCTTCTTCAGCCATATCAATGAGATAGTTTACCACCCCAAAGTTGTTGTCCAAATTGTGAAAGTAAAGGTTGCGTGACAGGGTCATCATATATTTGGTGCGCTGCGTAAATATGTTCATGATCTGGCGAAAGATGATACCTATCAAACCTCCAAGTGCGCCAAGAAGCACAATGGGATTAAAAGCAGCAGCAGCCACTTTGGTAACCCCCCCCCCCAGTGATTGCCAATTTGATCTTGTCAAACAGCTTGAGTCGCACTTCCAAATTAGGAAAGAGCATTTCCAAGTCAGTTCGAGGAAGATTTTTAAACAACTTTAAAAACACCTGCTCATCAGAAACATTGTCAGGTAAGTTTTCTCGGGAATGTTGCACCTGCTTTTTGGCTTTTTTTTCGCTACCATGCGCCGTCACCAATTCTTGAACGCGTTGTTCTTCACTTTTTAGCTTTAGCAATAAAAACAGGCGTTTGTAGATAGGTATTTCAATAGCCTTTTTGGACAAAAAGAGGCTGTACCAAGTGCGTTGATACTCAACCTGGGTTGCTGAGCCACGATAATAGACAATCAATTGTTCAAAATCCTCCAAGTCTACCGAGACGTTTAGCCCGTAGTATGAATCCGCGCTCATGGCACGATTAATGTCCTCAATCGTCATTTCTTCGTAGTTGGCATTGTTAAGCAACTGACGCATTTCCGAGTTCAAGGTATCATGGAGTTCTCTTTTATCATCCTCAGAATAGGTACAAAGCGTGACAATATCGCTATCAGGATTAAAGGGACTATAGCAACGTTTCAACTCCTCTAAGTGAGTATGAAATTTATAATGATAGAGGGCACCAAAGAGAGTGCAAAAATCCCCAAACTGTTTTTGCTCCTCTGCTGTCCAATGAGGCGCTGCTAACAAATCAGCTACAATTTCCTGCTTGCCAATGGGGATAAAACGTTCTCTGGTTGTTTCTAAATCATCAGACATAATTTTTCCTATTGGTTTTGTTGTTAGGCATTACTAGAGTTGTTGCAAATTAAAGCATAAGCTAAACTATCATTTCATTATAATTGCAAAGTAATTGGTTATTTTCCAATAACTATCTATTGATAACTGATAACTGATAACTAAATATGAGTTGGTTTGAAAAACTATTACCCTCCCGAATTCGCATTGACAGCACAAAAAGTAGACGTGCCGTCGTGCCAGAGGGCGTTTGGAGCAAATGCCCTGTTTGTCAAGTTGTTTTGTATAGTCCTGAATTAGAGCGCCATCTTAATGTTTGCCCTAAATGTAGCCATCATTTACGCATTGGGGCACGTAAACGTTTGGAAAATTTCCTTGATCCTGAATTACGTGAGGAAATTGGCACCGGCTTATCTCCTGTTGATCCTCTGAAATTTCGTGATAGCAAAAAATATAAAGATCGCATCGTGCAAGCACAAAAGGTCAGTGGTGAAAAAGATGCGTTAATCGTCATCAAAGGCCAAGTCTTTGGCGTGCCACTGGTGGCTGGTGCCTTTGAATTTAAATTTATGGGTGGCTCAATGGGCAGCGTTGTGGGGGAACGATTTGTGCAAGGTGCCAATGTGGCCATTGAACATCATATCCCCTTGGTCTGTTTTTCTGCCAGTGGCGGTGCGCGCATGCAAGAGGCCCTATTTTCGCTCATGCAAATGGGCAAAACCAGTGCCATCCTTAATCGTCTTAATCAACATGGTTTACCATTTATATCGATACTAACTGATCCCACCATGGGTGGCGTGTCTGCCAGTTTCGCCATGCTGGGGGATATCAATATTGCCGAACCCAACGCCCTGATTGGTTTTGCCGGACCACGTGTCATTGAGCAAACTGTACGTGAAACTTTACCAGAAGGCTTTCAGCGCAGCGAATTTTTGCTCAAGCATGGGGCTATCGACATGATAGTGGATCGTCGTGACATGCGCGAACGGATTGCCTCTTTATTAACTATGCTAACACATCAACCGCCCCCTGAAAAACCAATTGCGACGTTGACCCAACCACAAAACCTTGAGCCAGCCTCAAGCGATTAAAAATTTGCGCTTGTAAATCCCCTCTTTGACCCATTTATGAGAGGGGATTTATCAAAAATTTTCTCTCCCCCTTAACAAATCCTTGCAAAATGATTGTTCTAATCACTTTTCATTTAGATTTATAGGAAAAAAAATCTTTAATATTAACAATGTATTAAGATTTTTTTATTTAAAATCAATTAGATATAAATTTAGTAATTTATCCATCTGTGCTGTATTATTTTGTAAAATGTGAAATATTGACCACATAAATAGTATAGGTTTAAGGAGACCAAATGCCATCAAATGATACCCATGCGGTATTGAGCCAATACCGTGTGATCCGACGTAATGGTCAATTAACCCCTTTTGATCCCAACAAAATTGTCATTGCCATGACAAAAGCCTTCTTGGCAGTAGAAGGTTATACTGCAATAGCCTCAAGTCGCATACAAAATGCTGTACATACTCTTACCAAGCAAGTCATTAAGGGAATTAGTCGGCATGAAGGTACGGTGCCTATTGAAGATATACAAGACCAAGTTGAACTGGCTTTGATGCGTGCTGGTTTTCATAAAGTGGCGCGTGCTTATGTACTTTATCGTGAAGAGCATGC
>CAYFOB010000171.1:0-4789 GCA_964344525.1 uncultured Thiomargarita sp. | reverse complement strand
CATGCACATTTGCGTGCTGAAAAGCCCGAAAAAACGGTAATGTACGTGACAGACAATGCTGGCAATCGCAGTCCTTTAGATGAAAATCATTTGCGGGCGCAGGTGATTGCAGCTTGTGCCAATTTAGTAGATGTTAACGCTGAACATATTATTGAAGAAAGTTTAAAAAATATATTTGATGGGATTTCAGAGCGGGATGTTAACCATGCGTTAGTGATGAGTACCCGCACTTTGATTGAAAAAGAGCCAAATTACACCTATGTCGCAGCCCGCTTGTTGTTGGACCAATTGCGCATCGAAGCCTTAAATTTTGTCAATGTAACAACAACAGACATGGTGCGCCATTATCCAGACTATTTTAAGCGTTATATCAAGTGCGCCATTGATCACGAATTATTAGAGCCACAGTTAGCAAGTTTTGATTTGGAAAAATTAGGTAACGCCATAGTCGCAGAACGGGATTTGCAATTGACTTATTTAGGCATGCAAACTTTGTATGACCGTTATTTTTTGCATTGGGATGAAACTCGTTTTGAGCTACCCCAAGCATTTTTTATGCGTGTATCAATGGGGCTTGCTATCAATGAAGATGATTGCAATGCTCGCGCCATTGAATTTTATAATTTATTGTCCCGCTTTGATTTTATGAGCAGTACCCCAACGCTGTTTAACTCAGGCACCTTACGTCCACAATTATCCAGTTGCTATCTCACCACGGTGCCGGATGATTTAGAAGGTATTTATGACGCGATAAAAGATAATGCCCTATTGTCTAAATTTGCGGGGGGGCTGGGTAATGATTGGACTCAAATTCGTGGCATGGGAGCGCATATTAAAGGGACTAATGGTAAATCTCAAGGTGTGGTACCGTTTTTAAAAGTGGCTAATGATACCTTGGTAGCCTGTAACCAAGGGGGAAAAAGACGCGGATCAGGTTGCGCCTACCTAGAAACATGGCACATTGATATTGAAGAATTTCTAGAATTGCGTAAAAACACCGGTGATGAACGCCGCCGGACTCATGACATGAACACCGCAAACTGGATACCCGATTTATTCTTGGAACGTGTGCATGAAAATGGGCAATGGACGTTGTTTTCTCCTAATGAAGTATCCGATTTGCACGATTTGTATGGTAAAGATTTTAAAATAGCCTATGAAAAATATGAAGAGGCTGCTCAACAAAAAAAAATTAAAATATGGAAACGAGTTTCTGCAGTGGGGCTGTGGAGAAAAATGCTCACAATGCTTTTTGAAACGGCGCATCCTTGGTTAACATTTAAAGATCCTTGTAATTTGAGAAGTCCACAACAACATGTGGGGGTTGTTCATAGTTCTAATTTATGCACTGAAATTTGTTTAAACACTAAAGCAGGCGAAGAGATTGCCGTTTGTAATCTGAATAGTATTAACTTAGCTACCCATATAAAAGATAGTAAATTAGACACAGAAAAACTACAAAACACCGTTCGTACTGCAATGAGAGCATTAGATAATGTCATCGACATTAACTATTATTCCGTCTCAGAAGCACGTACTGCGAATCTGCGCCATCGCCCTGTTGGATTAGGCGTTATGGGCTTTCAAGATGCTTTGTATCAATTACGCATTCCTTATGCCAGTCAAAAAGCGGTGGAATTTGCTGATTACGTGCAAGAAGTCATTAGTTATTATGCCATTTCCGCTTCTGCCGATTTAGCGGAAGAACGTGGTGCTTATCCCAGCTTTGAAGGTTCCTTATGGAGCCAAGGTATTTTGCCAATTGATAGTATTCAAAAGCTGGCAGAGGCGCGTGGCAAATATTTGGAAATGTCCACCACGTCTACCCTTGATTGGGATAGTTTGCGCGAGCGTGTCAAAAGGGTGGGGATACGTAATTCTAATACAATGGCGATCCCACCAACAGCCACTATTAGCAATATATGTGGTGTGACTCAGTCCATTGAGCCTACCTATCAAAACTTGTATGTCAAATCAAACTTATCAGGCGAATTTACCATCATTAATCCTTATTTGGTACAAGATTTAAAAGCGCTTGGGCTTTGGGATGATGTCATGGTTAATGATTTGAAATTTTGTGATGGTCGTATTCGTGCTATTGAGCGTATTCCAGAAAAACTTAAAACGTTGTATGCCACCGCCTTTGAAATTGATCCCATTTGGCTGGTGGAAGCGGCATCGCGGCGTCAAAAATGGATAGATCAAGCACAATCACTTAATTTATATATGCAAGAACCTTCTGGGCGTCAACTTGATAATTTGTATAAACTGGCGTGGTTGCGCGGACTCAAGACGACTTATTATTTACGTACAATGGGCGCTACCCGTGTCGCCAAAAGCACAGTGACTGAAACGCCCCAAGTTTGCGCTTTGGATGATGAGGAATGTGAAGCTTGTCAGTAGTCAACTTAAACAACACAGGAGATTAAAAAAAAATGTTGGATTTTGGCAGCACTTCAGATGATAGTTTTTCTAGCGGCCCTTATCATAGTTCGCCTCCCCCTAGAAAAACTCGCAAAAAAGCGACGACAAAAATCTTTCCCGTCTCAAGCAGCCTAGATCCAATCAGTATTGGTGCCAAACGTCCTAGCGCTGATGATATAAAAATTGTTGGTGGACGTGGTTATGATTTGCGGCAGCCGATACCGGTGAAATACGCGGCTGTGAGAGAACGTTTTTTGGATGCTCGTAAAAACTTTTGGACTCCCAACGATATTCCAATGGGTGAGGACAAGCTGCAATGGAATACTAATAAGTTGACAGAAGCCGAAATGTGGTTATTTAAGACTAACATTTCTTATCTCACAGCCGGCGATAACCTTGTGCCTGATAATCTGGTTAATGCGATTTTTCAACACATTACTGCCAATGAAATGAGACAGTATTTGCGTTGGCAGATGGCAGAGGAGGCTAATCATATTGAATCTTACTTATTTATATTAGAATCCTTTGGTTTAGATGAACAAGGGCAGGGGCAAATTTTTAATTTGTATCAAGAAATGCCAGATTTGGTTAAAAAAGTGAATTGGAATTTGAATCTGACCAATAATTTGGTCAACTTAGAGGCACCTACTGGTTCATTGGAAGCGAATCGCGCTTTGTTGGAAGATTTAATCAGTTATTACATTTTTGAATATTTGTTTTTTCCGCTGGGTTTTTCACAAATATTCGCACTGGCGCGGAAAGGTAAACTGCGGAATACGGCACAACAATACAGTTACATTTGGCGCGATGAAGCGGTTCATGCCAGCAATGGATTATGGCTGATTCAACAAATTATCCGAGAAAATCCGAAACTTTGGGATGCTGCGATGCAAGGACGCGCCCGTGAATTGGTTAATGAAGCGATCAAATTAGAAACAGCGCACGCTCATGCGGTGATGCCAGATGGGGGAATCTTAGGCTTGCCAGTGAATACTTACATTAAATTTGCTAAATTTGTGGCTAACAATATTTGTAAAAATTTAGGAGTTAAAACCCTGTTTGGGGTTAGAGAACATCCTATGCCTTGGATTAGCGAATATGAGTTAAATCATGAAGTGAACTTTTTTGAAGGGCGCGTGCGTGAATATCAGACGGGTAGTCAGTTGACGTGGGATTGAGGGGTAAGGCAGGTTAAACCCTTTTTTTCAAGAAAAAACCTCATATTTTAAGCGGGTTTTGACTTTTACCTGGCAGGTTTGGTTTTTAACCTGCCAGGTCTGGTAAATGAAATCAACGACAGGGGCATAAATTGTGGGTTTTCATTTGCAAATCAATAACTATCGTGTACTCAAATCGGTTGATTTGAATGTTGATGGGGTTTCTTTAATTATTGGAACCAATGGTTGTGGAAAAACTACCCTGTTATCAGCTATCGAACTGTTGCGCTGTTCCCCATTTTGAAATTTTGCTTTTATTTTGTCTCGTTGAGTCAAGCTGCTAGTGCCCAAAAACATTATCCGCAAACCATAAAAACCACTGATAAGGAAATTATTGCGTTAAATCAAATCGCTGATATGTTTTTGGAAACCAAGAATTTGGAAGGCAAAGAGATTCTTATACAAATTGAATTTGAAGCGGAATACAACACAGATAAGGAGATGGATAGAAGAATCTTGCATTATGAAAGCTTTGTCGATTTTGATCAACAACGAAGACACCTAAAAAATCAGCAACAACCAGAAAGAGAATTATTGACACAAGTTTTCTATCTCCGACGCTCTCCTAAATCTGGACGTAACAAACCGCTCATGGGGATGCCTAACACATGTTTCCCACATAGGGAAAAAAACTTCCCAAGGAAAGGGTAGCTGGTATCATTAATCGACTTAGTTCACTACGCAATTTGATGGCTTGGGCTTCTGTTAAGTCTCCTGAGAATACAGAGTATTGGGTGTGTGTTAAGTATCGACGCAACAGTTTTTTAAACTAATCAGTAAATGGCGTTCGATATTTAAGGCTTCTCGATATACCCATTCTCGATTTATTAGAAAATCCTTTGAGTCCCGCATCAATAGAAGATTGACTAAACTTTCAAAAAAGCACCCACATCAAAGGCTTTTAATCCTTGCTGAACAAAAAATCTTCAGTGCCATCTGCGGCAGATTTCACAATAGTTTTATCCGCTACGATATGGCAGTGACGCCAAGGCTCAAGGGAACGAGGGTGTGTAACATCAGTTAAATAAGTTTCCATCAAATGGAAATGTCTCTATTTATTAACTGATGTGACGCATTTTTGTTCCAAAACCATAAATAACTACAACTCGATGTTCAAGTTAGTAAATAAAAATATTATTAAGTACTAA
>CAYFOB010000170.1:6285-7924 GCA_964344525.1 uncultured Thiomargarita sp. | reverse complement strand
CTTAAATCAAAACAGACATTTTTGCTATGGTTTATCCCTTTGTAGGGTGGAACAAAAGTCTTTTAGGAATGACGCTTTGCAGTACAGCGGTGATATTGCGTTGATTGATACATAAACGCTTCCAAACGTGTATTCAAATGAGTTTCTCCCTGCGCCTCAAAAACGAGATCAAGCCAAGGAATATTCTCTAAATCTGCCCGAATTGATGAGGATAAAGTGCCTGTAATAGTGCCTGTCATACAAGAAAATGGCATCACATGGAGAATACCGCTCAAACCGAGTTTACCAAAATCAATGGCTTTACCCATAGACAAAACCGCTTCGCTACTCAAGGCGGGGTCATAGTAAGGACGGATGTTATCCATCAACTGGGGAATCGGTGTTTCATAAGGATGTTTAAGTAAATGCGCCACTGGCTTTAATAACTTGCGTTCGTGGTGTTGCTGATATAAATCAACCACTGAAATATTGATGAAATTTAGAAATTGGTTAGACTGCCAAGCAGTATTTTTGACGACCCAATTGGCAAAGTATATCCACTCCATCGTAGTCGCTACCATGACTTCACCGCCAATGGCTTCAATTTGTCGAATAATATTTTGGTTGACGTTATTGTTAAGGCGAAAATAAATTTCGCCGACCAGCCCAATAAGGGGACGAGGTTTGCTGCAATCAACTGCCAAAGTTTCAAATTGTTCAGCAATCCACTGCATCACATGCACGAGCCTCTTGCCACCCTTAACCTTAATAGCCTGAGTAATGCGCTTTAATCCCCTTTGATAAAGTTCATCAACTTGTCCTGGGTTTAATTCGTAAGGACGATATTCATGCACTAATTTGAGCAAAATATCGGTGGCAACAATTCCCTGCCAAATAAGTTGGCGTATCTTGACAGAGTTTTCACCAAAATCCTGATAGGCGTTTTTAACAGAGGGAGATATGATTTCTATTTCTTCTAAACCAGCTTGCTTTAAAATGTCGCGCTGGAGATCCACATATTGACCAAAGCGGCAAGGTCCAGACGTTGTTGGCATCAGAATCGTCGTTTGTGTCGGATCAAAATCTGCTTGTTGCGTCAGGTGGATAATATCGCCTGTGGTTATCAGGCATGGCGCACACTCTTTGCCTATGGTGAAATCCAAACCAAGTTTTAACGATTTCTTACCGGCATGCGAGAGAATACTGGCGGGTTGGTTGTAGGCTTGGAACGCAGCGACAAGCATATAAGCGTAATCCTCCATGTAAGGAATATAAAACGTTTTTGAGCGTTTCATGCATTGTTCTCCATTCTCAAACTTTCAAAAAATGCCTCACAGCGAGTTATAATTCCTGCATCCGCCGTATGGTCATCTAATTCCAGCGCCAGGTAGGGTTTACCCTCCATAATGCGGCGGAAAAAATTGATAATGAAAGAATCTGGACCACAACCAAAACTGGAGAGGTAAATCGCTTGCAAACGTGGTTCTTTTCGAATAAATGTTGCTGCTGCAAGGATATCTTGTCCACCACGCCAAAACATATTGTTATATCTATCTGATATATCAATTGTTTTTAAAGGTAGATAGTCCATTGGCAACGGCATGACCCCCATTTTGCGTAATTTATAAGGCAAATTCTGACAAACCCCCAAATCGTTAAT
>CAYFOB010000170.1:0-6275 GCA_964344525.1 uncultured Thiomargarita sp. | reverse complement strand
AGGTCGTCCAACAATGACCGCCACTTCTGAATTGTCACTACCCAAGACTTCTTGCCCCCGATGAATCAGTTGGGCATAAAAATCCTCTTGTGCGGCTAAAGCTGCGGTTTCTGCTTTTAAAATACGCCGCCTTGACACTCCTAACTGTTTGGCAAGCTTGGAGAACGCTTTCTTTTTGAGGTTTTCCTGTCGCATGTGTAAGGGAAAATTGAGTGGTTTTGCGCCCACCGCAGAAAAATCAATGCCAGCATTTACAAGATAAGACATGGCAGGGATATAGGGACAATAGATATTTTCAGTTTGACCAAGCGCAATATTTTCACGATTGATAACGCTCGGTAAGAAAACAATATCAACCTTTTTATTGAGTAAATCAATAACGTGTCCGTAAACCAATTTGGCGGGATAACAGGTTTCAGCAACTGCACGTTCCTTAGTGAAAGCGGCGATTTTAGGATTAGTCGCCTCAGACAGCACGATGTCAATATCAAGCTGATCAAAAAAAGTGCGCCAATAAGGAAACATATCGTAGAAAATTAAAGTGCGAGGAATGCCAACCCGCAAACGACCATTCGCCGTCGGTGCGGTATAATCGCCCATCAAGAGTTGATGCCGTTCTGCAAATAAGTCTGGGATATCTTGGTGAGCCTTCTGACGTCCCTTTTCTTCAAATAGGTCACAGCGAGCCCCATAAAAAAGGGGCGTTTGTTTGCCGATAATGACTTTGTTGACTTCACACAAATTAGGACAAGCTTGGCAGATAGAAGTTTGGGCTTGATAGTGCTGTTCGCGCAAATCAAACCCTTTAAATTTGGTATTTTGCTGCTTGATTTCTTCTTTAGCCAGGATGGCGGCACCAATGGCACCGGTGACATCATGATGTGGGGGAACCGTCATTTGACGTTGGGTGAGCTCTGAGAAGGCTGACACAACACTGTTATTCCAAGCCACCCCCCCTTGGAAAAAAATATTTTGGCCAATCTTGCGGTGATCAACGACTCGATTAAGATAGTTTTCCACAATCGCATAAGCAAGTCCTGCCGTCAAATCTTCTAGCTTCGCGCCTTGCTGTTGATGATGCACCAAATCGGATTCCATAAATACAGTACAACGATCCCCCAAGGCAACAGGACACTCAGAACAAAAAGCTTGATTGCTAAAATCCTGTGTAATATTGAGTTTCAACCTTTCAGCTTGTTCCTCAAGGAAAGAGCCAGTACCCGCAGCACAAGCGCTGTTCATAGCAAAGTTGACAACCGCACCATTTTCAATGCTGATATATTTACTATCTTGCCCACCAATTTCAAAAATGGTGTCTACTGTTGGATCAATCGCCATAGCAGCCCGCGCTTGGGCGGTGATTTCACTGCGTACCACATCGCCCCCCACAAAATCCGCCGTGAGATAACGCCCTGAACCAGTCACACCCACACCCCTCACTGTTACCCTGTTTCCAACTTCTTGCCCAACTTCAAAAAGTGCCTCGCGCATCACTTCTAATGGTTTGCCATCTGTGTACCAATAGCGGCGAGCCACAACTTGGGCTTCTTGGTTAATCAGTACCACTTTGGTGGTGATTGAACCAACATCAATACCCAAGTAAACCGATTGAGGCTCACCACCACTGAAAGTTTTTTGAGGCACAGCAAATCGGATTTTCTCAGTTGGGAGAATGGGCATCAGCTTGTCTTCATTTTTATGAGAGTGGATATAGGCTTCCAATGGCGCAAAACCCTCAAAAGGATGCAGATTGCCCTCCATTTCTTCATCTAAAGCAATCAAGGCAGTACCGAAAGCTGACATTAAGTGGTGATATTTAGGAATCACTAACTCGCCAGGTTTAAGTTTGAGCACCTTTTCAAAAGCCCGCACCACCCCTTGATTGTAAGCAACCCCCCCTTGAAATAAAATCGGTGGCGTGAACGCTTTTCCTTTGCCGATGACACTTTTGAAGTTGCGAGCCAAAGCCATTGCCAAACCCGCCAAAATATCGGGCAAAGGAGTCCCCTTTTGTTGTAAATGAATCATATCCGATTTGGCGAAAACGGTACAGCGCCCTGCGATACGAGCGGGTGTTTCAGAACGCAAAGCAAGTTTAGCAAAGTCCTTTTCAATAGAAATACCCAATCGCTCAGCTTGTTGATCCAAAAATGAACCGGTGCCAGCAGCACAAAGGTTATTCATGACCATGTCAACCAAGTGCATTTTATTACTTTCCCAAGCCACCGACAAAAATTTGCTATCCTGACCACCAATTTCAATAACGGTGCGAGTTTGTGGATAAAATTCACCAACAGCGCGAGTTTGCGCTATCAGCTCATTAACATGTTGTCCCCCAATAAGTTTGGCAATAGGTAATCCACCAGACCCAGTCAAACCAACCGCCGCAATGTGCGAAAGGTCAATTTCTTGCGAGATGTTTTTTATTTCATTGAGTAAAAGATGTCGAGGCTGACCTTGTGAACGTTGATAACGCCAAGCAAGAAGATTTCGTTGTTTATCTAAAACAACCATCTTGACTGTTGTTGAACCAACATCAATACCCAAGTAAGTTTTATTTATCATAAGTGGAAAATGAAACAAATTTTTAACTTTTCGCTTGTAATGTATCCTTCGCTACATTCCCAATAAAATCCCCTCTATCAAAATTTATTCCCTATAATCATTTCTCACTTTCAATATTATGTCAAAATTTGAACCTAAATCCATTAAAACAATACTGGTGGTTTTATCCGCTTCTTGCAATATTTGCTGAAAGGCGTGATTAATTGAAGCTTTGAGAGAAAATTTTTTATTTTACCACACACTCTCCTTTTGTCAAACAATTGTTTTTTGAAAACGAAATAATTGAGTTAGGAGAACAGGTAAAGAAGCTTTCAACCAGCTTTGTCAATGTATACAAAATGAATTTGGTGTTCATAACTTCAGAAAGGAATTGTTAAAAGCTATCGGAACTAGAGAACGTTTAAAAAGAAACGTATTGCGATTCAAATAGCTGGTTGATGTACAAATACCATTTCTTCAAGAAATGGTATTTGTTGTAAGTTCATTCAATTTTGTGCAAGATAAATCTTAGTCAACACTATATTCGTTTTCCAACAGCTTTGCTTGTGTGGGGGTCCTGAACAAGAAACATAGTTTAAATTGATGTGGTGGCAGTTGTCCTACACCTTTGACATCTAGCACTTCAAATGGGTTGTCTTGTAAGACGCGGTTATATTGAGTCCACCCAAATACGTGCTTTGGAATTAGAGCTGCTAGTGGATACAGGTGCCGTTATGTTTACCAAGCGATATCAACTTTGGAAGGTAATCCCAGGTATAATGGTAAGATGGTGATAAATTTGCTTTAAGTACTGAAAAATTTTTATTTTGGAGTCCAAAGCTTAGCGAAGGGCGTCTTTCTCCCAAAGCGCTGAAGTGAAAAAACTGGGTTGAAATTTCAAACAGCCACTCTCGTTACATAACTCTACCTATCCAATACTTGCTTTTTAAATTCATCCAATAATTTGAAAAAGTTATCCAGTGCATCAAATTCATCACACAATAGCATAATGCCACTCCAATTGAATTCCCATTTTGGTGTTCGGTATTATAATTAAACAAAAAAATGCCTGACGATAACCTTGAGAATGAGCATATTCATCAGTTTTTCTATTAGCAATGCCCAATACGAAGATATTCGACGGCAAGTAAATCGCGTTTGCATGGGGTTTCACATGTCAAACGCTGCAGCATGGGCGATCTATGCCAGACTCCGAGCGGAATTTGGTTGCAAAAACATCACTCAGCTATCACAACATCACTATACTGAAGCAATTGCAATGATTCGGACAATGGAACCTTCAGTTGATCGCTTTAAATCTGTGGTTGTAGACTTGGAAAAACGGTTTTTCAGAGAAGTGCTGAAAGCTGGTGAAGACTTTGATCCTCAAGCTTTTGAACAACAGCTTGAGGCTCAAGTTATGCCAGCATTAACGTAGTAATACAAAAAAGCCCCAGGGTTTACACCTTGGGGCTTTTTTGTTGTTAAAATAACATTAGATTTTTGGTAGGAGAAATTGTTATGAAAACGAGAGTGACGGTACCAGCTTTTTGGCAACGGCGGCAAATTGGGGCAGTGGCACTTATAGTATGGTCAATTGCTTTTTTTTATGCTCATTATGAATATATTTATAGTGATTTTTGGGCTTTATTTTTCTTATCACTTGTTGTAATTGCTTGCCTGGTTGACTTGATTATTCGTTATGGGGTAATTAGTTGGCTGAAAAACACCAACAAATCAGTTGATCGAATTAGATACTTGCAAAAAAAAAAGCAGCGAGGTAGAATTTCCCCGCTGCGAGAGCTAGATTAAACTAGTGCAGGATGGCGGAAATTTCCAGGCCACTCGAAGCGGAGCTTCGGGGCATGCATTCCCAAGCGGGAGCTTGGGAACGAGAAAACCTATTTATTCTCGTTCCCAAGCTCCTGCTTGGGAATGCATTCATCGAAGCTCTGCTTCGAGTGTAGGTGGCCTGGAAATTTCCGCCATCCTGCACTAGGATGTGAGCCACCATACAAATAAAGCTGAAATTATCAGCCAAATGGCGATAGGTTGGCTCGTTTGAATCGAAACAATCCACATAACACTTAACAAAGCTATGCTTACTATTACAGGAATTGGTTTAGTCAATTTCCGTAATAATTTAGCAAGATTACCTCGTTTTTTCATCCTAGTTTGAAAGGTTTTTCTTTCCCTTTCAATCAGGTCATCTTCACGTTTTTTCATCGCTGATGCCTTTTACTTTAGTCATGCCCACACTTGTGTCGAAGCGAGGCAGTGGGCTTTCCTCGATTAGCGTGGTGTGTTAGACCACGTTAATTCTGAAAGAATCGGTAAAAAGGTTAAAGCGATGAAAAAGCGCACTTATGTACTGAAGCATGAATTTTAATAGATAATAAAGGAAGCGTTTATCCTCATCTTAAAGCAGCAAAATTAATCTTAAATTCCTCACCAATTTGGGTTAAAATATATTCAACATCCTTGATTAATTGTTCAAATGAAAAATAAGCGGAAAAAGGTAACCAGTAATACTTAATGAATCGCCATAATATCTCAATTAGATTAAGTTGTGGAGAATAAGCGGGTAAAAATTTAATAAAAACGTCTTTTTTTTCCCATTCTTCAATTGAGTTAAGAAATTGAGCACTCGTATGTATTGGGGCATTATCCAAAATAACGATTCGTTTTTTATCCGATTCTAATTGTACAAATTGCTCGAAACAAGCGACAACTATATCCGTATTAACTGAGCCTTCAAAACAAAAACTTTCAAATTGATTATCAGGTGTTAAAAAACCTAAGACACTTAAACGCCGAGAACGACTTGAAGGAACTTCTATGGTTTCAGGAAGTTGCCAGGCATAAGGCACACTGGGCTCAAGATCAAAACCAGACTCATCAAAAAACCAGAGCTCAATTTCGCCATTTTTATGTTGAGCTGAAAGCTCATCTATTTCCACACGGGCCGATTCAAATTTCTCCTCATCTCGTTTTTTATGAGTGGTTTTTTTTATCCTTTTCCATTTGAGCCCAGCACGTTTTAATAAACGTTTGACCGTTGATTCGCTTATTAATTTACCGGTTTTTTCAAATAAGTGTGCGATCATACTTGAAACCGAACGCGGAGTTTATTTCGCTAAATCAAACAGTAATTCTTGTTCATCCTCATTTAATTTTGGAGGGCCACCAGGGCGCTCTTTATCATGTAATCCTTCAAAACCGAATTTTTCCCAGTTGGTTATCCAAGATGAAACCGTATTGCGTACCACATCGCAAATTTTAGAAATATCATCTATTGAAAATATTTTTGAACTCAGTATAATGGCCTGTGCTCGTTGACGCACCTTGGCATTTTTTGAGTTTTTTATGAGTGATTCTAATTTTTTAACAACATTATCATCTAAAGGAGAAACGAATTTATTTGGAACGTTCATCAATTACCTCGATTCAAAATTATTTTAGTTTCGCCATTATATCAAAAAATTCATGCTTCAGTACATAATTGTAATTCGGCGTAAACAATACCCATCTTGAATTTTCCTTTAGTTAAAGTACTTTTGCTTGGTAACAAGTTAAAAGCTCAATAAATCATTGATGTTACGCATCCTGTTTCTAAAACCCATGAATAACTACACGGATTATTTTTAATAAAGGATAACCCCCATTAATGAAGTGATTTTGACTTATCCTTTATTAAAAGTAATCCTTGTAGTTATTTATGGTTTTGGAAC
>CAYFOB010000169.1:0-7944 GCA_964344525.1 uncultured Thiomargarita sp. | reverse complement strand
AGCCACAGGCATTCCCAACCAGAGGTTGGGAACGAGTATGCGTAACATCAGTTAATAAAGGATAAGTCAAAATCACTTCATTAATGGGGTTATCCTTTATTAAAAGTAATCCGTGTAGTTATTCATGGGTTTTAGAAATAGATTGCGTAACATCAGTTATTAAATAACCATCCTTCAATTGATAATAATCATCTGTATGAGGGCAAGTCGCATGCCCAGTTTCTAAGTCCAACCGCTCACCATAACGACTGATCCAACCAATCTGACGCGCAGGAACACCCACCATCAACGCAAAATCAGGCACATCACGATTGACAACACTACCTGCACCTATGAATGCATATTGACCAATCATATTACCACAAACAATTGTGCAATTAGCACCTAATGTTGCACCACGTTTAACCAACGTCTCTTTGTATTCCTGTTTACGAGAAACTGCAGAACGGGGATTATAAACATTGGTGAAAACCATACTAGGGCCACAAAAGACATCATCTTCTAGGATAACATTATCGTACACAGAAACATTATTCTGAATTTTGACATTGTGACCAATGATGACTTTATTACCAACAAAAACATTTTGTCCCAATGAACAATTTTCACCAATCCTGGCCTCTGCACAAACATGCACCCAATGCCAAATACGGGTACCTGCACCAATTTGAGCACCTAGATCAATAATAGCAGTTTCATGGGCAAAATAATTCATTTATTTAATAGCTCCAATGGCAAGGGCCCAAGCAAAGCGCTGCTTGGAACGAAAAACAATTCCATTGGAGTGCGGCCGCTTTGCTTAGGCATGAATGATTAAGCTTATCACAAAAATCATAAAAATCACAAATCACCGTTCGGATTTAACTATCATGAGTTTTCGGAAGAATAACCATCGTGGTAATATCCACTATAATAGCTCTTATAATACCCCTTATAATAACCATATTTACCATAATAGTATTTTGAAGATTTTTTAGCATCAAGATGATTTAAAACGATATGCTGTTGTACAGGCGCTTTAACTTGGCGCAAACGTTTAAGACCCTCTCGCGCAAACCGATAGTGTGTCGCACCCGCCTTAATAACATAAACCAACACATGTGCATACTTCACCAACACCACAGCATCACTAACTAACATAGTGGGTGCACTGTCAATAACAATATAACCATACTTATGAGACAACTCCTCTAAAATTTGTCCAAATTTTGAAGAAGAAAGCAATTCTAGTGGATTAGGGGGTAACACACCGCAAGGAATAACATCGATGTCGCCAGCCTGATGGGTACATTCATCCACCGTTTTCGTTCCTGCTACCAATTCAGACAAACCAGGCGCTTTTTTATTTAATCCCAGCGATTTACCGATGCTAGGTCTACGCATATCGGCATCTATCAGCAAAGTTTTATCCATTTGTCCTAGCGCAATAGCCTGGTTGGTAGAAAAAGTCGTTTTGCCTTCCCCAGGAACAGAAGAAGTGACAACCAAGATTTTATGTGGATTATCTAGGCTAGATAACATAATACCGGTGCGGGCTGTGCGAATCGATTCTGTAAATCCATGTAAGGGTTTAGATGTATTCAAAAATGCCCATTCTGTTTTAAATTCTGTTTTCTTGTCAATTTTGAGCGACGGTATGGAAGTGAGCAAAGGCAAACCCAATTTTTCTTCAACATCTTCACTGTTTTTGATAGTATGATCAAGATATTCTACAAAAAATGCTAACATTGTTGAAAAGAGTAAACCTAACACCAGGCTGATCAATACAATCTGTGTTTTTTTAGGCTTATAAGCAATTTTACTGACTAACGCGGGTTCTATCACTCGTCCCACCGTTGATTGTAACCTTTGTATGTCTTGTGATGCGTCTGTTTCTTTAAAGCGGGTCAGAAAGAGATTGTACAATTGACGATTGACCTCAACATCTCTTTCCAGAACGCTTATTTGAAACTCTTTACGGTTAATTTCTCGAATTTTTCTTTTATTTTCTTCCAAAGAACGTTCTAGGGCCTCGACATTAGCCTTAGCCAGTTCATACTCTTTGGTAATTCCATCAATCACCAATTTAATTTGTTGAGTTGTATTATCTTCTGCAAGCTTTAATTCAGCTAAAGCAGCAATAATTTTAGGATGTTTTTGTCCATAACGTTCTTTCAATTCAGAGACTTTTTTGGCCGCATCCAATTTCACTTGTTTTAGAGATTGTATCAAAGAATGGTTAAGAATCGCTGGAATTGATTCAATAGCATTGGGAGAGCCACTTCTAACCGCTTTTTGTACTTGTTTGTATATATTTTCCGCCTCTGTGAAACGTTGACGCGCGTTAACTAAATGGCTGGCGGTTTCTTCTATCTGTTTAGCAGCAACACTTTTAACCCCAGCAACGTTAACAAGATTTTGCTTCCTCATATAATCCTGCAGTTTTTTTTCAGATTCTCTGAGGTTTTCACGCAATCCTTCCATACGCTCTGTCAACCAGGCCGCTGCTGTGTTGGTCATTTCCAATTTGGCTTCTAGATCGCTTTTAATATAGATATCTGCTAAGGTATTAGGCACATCAGCCGCCAGTTGTGGATCCTTGGATTCAAAACTAATCTCCACCAACTGACTATCACGCACAGAACGAGCATCCAAATCAGCCATAACAACCTTAGCAATAGCTTTACGTTTGTCTGCTTGTGTTGGTGGCGGCGCTTCCTCATTAGGGGGTAGCCAAGCCTCAGGCAACCAATCACGCCAATTAAAAAAAAATTTCGGTTGGATTGTGTCCAAATCAAATTCAGGATGAGAAAGCAGACTGAGCTCATCTACCAATTTTTCGGCTAAAACACGGGATTTTAAAATTTTCAATTGGGTTTCGTAATACCGATGCGAACGATAAGGAGAAGTGCCGCCTGAAACTTCTTCAATAGAAATAACATTGGCTTTATCAATTTCGATGAGCAACAGAGCCGTGGAACGATAAATGCGTGGCAACGATGCGGCCCAAACGGTTGTTAATAAAGCAATCACTAATGTTAAGCCGAAAATACGCCACTTATATTTATCAAAAGTGTGCCAATAAGCTGATAAATCTATTTTATCTTCGTCTGTTTTGGTAGCCAAACCTTCATTTTCGTCACGAACAATAAGAACTTGACTCCCTTCAGGAATAGAAACATACGCACCGTTTGGTTGTTTAACTTCGCTATTCATTTATCTATTTTAGTACAAATAATTATTGTTTATCACTGCGCCGCCCGCTGTTAGCCCCAGGTCTATAAATAAACATCTATAAATTTAGGAACTATTGGTTACAACGCATTTTTTAATTAGCCCATAAAAAATTTTGTTAAGCTTTATTCGACAATCGCGCTATTAGACTTTAAAGATCAAATAATGTCAAGCCCTTCTATACAGGTTATCAGTTATCAGTTATCATATATATATTTTTTTAATAGAAATTAGATTTAAACGAGAAAAAGCAATCCCACCCACTTGACTAATTAAGAAAAATTGAGTACCCTACGCGCCGCGTGTGTTTTCGATTGATTACAGATTTTACATATATAATAAATATGGCAAGATTACAAACTTATTATCATGATACTGTTGTACCACAATTAATGCAGCAATTTGGTTACAAAAGTATTATGCAAGTGCCTAAAATGGTGCAAATTGTCTTGAATATGGGTATAGGCGAAGCTGTAGGTGATAAAAAAGTGATTGAACGGGCGGTGGCTGATATGACTGCGATTGGGGGACAAAAACCTGTTGTTACAAAGGCACGTCAATCCGTTTCAAACTTTAAAATTCGTCAAGGTTGGCCCATTGGTTGCAAGGTCAATTTACGTCGTGATCGTATGTACGAATTTCTTGATAGGCTCATTAGTATTGCTATTCCACGTATTCGAGATTTTCGTGGAGTCAGTGCTAAGGCCTTTGATGGACGCGGAAATTATAGCTTAGGCATTCGTGAGCAAATTATTTTTCCTGAAATTGATTATGACAAAATTGATGCCATTCGTGGTATGGATATCACAATTACAACAACCGCACGATCTGATAAAGAAGGGCGTGCCTTGTTAGCTGCATTTAATTTTCCATTAAAAAATTGAGGTCCACAACAATGGCAAAAAAATGCATGATCTATCGGGAAGTTAAACGCTTGCGGATAGCAAAAAAATATGCGGCCAAACGGGCTGCGCTAAAGGGAATACTGGCTGATGTTAATGCCAGTGGTGATGAGCATGACGCGGCTAGAAATCAATTACAATCTTTGCCTCGCAATGCCAATCCATGTCGTCTACGTAATCGTTGCCAAATCACAGGGCGACCACATGGTTATTATCGAAAGTTTGGATTAGCCAGAAATAAATTGCGTGAAGCGGCTATGCAAGGATTTATTCCGGGTTTAGTAAAATCAAGTTGGTAAGGAAAAAATTATGAGCATGTCAGATCCTATTGCCGACATGTTGACTCGTATTCGCAATGCGGCAGCAGTCAGAAAAAAACAGGTAGAAATGCCGGCCTCAAAAATAAAAGCGGGTATTGCCAAAATTTTAAAAGATGAAGGCTATATTAATGAATATACTGTATCTGAAGATATTAAGCCTGTGTTGACAATCACCTTGAAATATTATTTAGGTAAGCCCGTGATTTCAGAAATTAAGCGAGGTAGTCGGCCCGGTTTACGTATATTTAAGGCTAAAGGTGATTTACCGCAAGTGTTGGGTGGATTGGGCGTTGCGATTATCTCCACTAGCAAAGGACTAATGACTGACCGTATGGCGCGCTTAGAGGGTCATGGTGGTGAAGTGTTATGTTTTGTTTCATAAGGCAAGGTAAATCATGTCAAGAATTGCTAAAAATCCCATTCCACTACCAAAGGGTGTTGAGGTTAGCTTACTTGGTCAGGCAATCAAAGTTAAAGGCAGCAAAGGTAGCTTAGAACAGGATATTCATAAGGATGTCAATGTGACATTAACTGATAATGTATTGACATTTGCAGCACAAACAAATTCTAGAATTGCAAAGGCCTTAGCAGGGACAACACGCGCCTTAGTTAATAACATGGTGCAAGGTGTTTGCAACGGTTTTGAGAAAAAACTCACTTTAGTGGGGGTCGGTTACAAGGCACAAGTACAAGGTCAAGTACTAAACTTGACTTTAGGATTTTCTCGTCCCGTGAATTTTGATATTCCTGATGGCGTTAGCATTGAGACACCGAGTCAGACAGATATTATTGTTAAAGGCATAAATAAACAAAAAGTTGGACAAGTTGCTGCTAATATCCGCGCTTTTCGTCCCCCTGAGCCTTACAAGGGCAAAGGGGTCAAATATGCTGATGAAATCATTTTGATGAAAGAGGCTAAGAAAAAGTAAAAGAGAGGTCTTTAAAAAAAATCCGATTTTTTTTAAATCGGATTTTTTTGATGGCTTATGTTGAAAACTTTTGTGTATCTAAATTTTTCTATAATATGGATAAAAAATCAACTCGATTGCGCCGTTCTCGTCGCACCCGAGCTACAATTAAAAGATTAGGTACTATGCGTTTATGTGTACATAAAACGCCACGGCATATTTATGCACAAATCATTGCGCCTAATGGTTCCCAGGTACTCGCCAGTGCATCCAGCTTAGACAAAGAATTTAAGCAAGGCTATGGCGGCAATGTGAGTGCCGCTACTCAAATAGGTAAAACCATTGCAGAACGCGCTCAGTCAGCGGGGATTACAACTGTGGCTTTTGATCGTTCTGGTTTTAAATATCATGGTCGTATTAAAGCTTTAGCTGAGGCGGCGCGTGAAAATGGTTTAAGTTTTTAATTTTTTGACTATTTTTATCATTATGGCAATTGATCCACAACGTACTAAAAATGATGATTTGTTAGAAAAATTGGTATCCGTCAGCCGTGTTGCTAAAGTAGTCAAGGGTGGACGTATTTTCAGTTTTACAGCTTTGACGGTAGTAGGTGATGGCAAGGGAACTGCAGGATTTGGCTACGGTAAAGCCCGTGAAGTCCCTTTAGCTATTGCTAAAGCTATGGAAAATGCACGCAAAAATCTGCACTTGATACCACTAAAAGGTATGACTCTGCAGTATCCCATTGTGGCAGAACATGGCGCTGCAAAAATTTACATGCAACCCGCCTCTGAAGGAACGGGGATTATCGCTGGTGGTGCGATGCGTGCTGTATTCGATGTATTAGGTGTGCGCGATGTGTTGGCTAAAACCATTGGCAGTTCTAATCCGAAAAATGTTGTGCGTGCGATGTTTGAAGGATTAACAACAATGGAAAATCCTGAATCTATAGCCGCAAAACGTGGTAAAAGCGTTGAATATATTCTGGGAACTGAATCAGAACTAAGTACTGCTTAGAGTATTATGAAAAAAAAGCTTAAAGTCACACAAGTGGGCAGCATCCACGGACGAAAGCCAAGGCATAAGGCTTGCGTTGCGGGATTGGGATTGCGACACAGGCATGATGTAGTTGAAGTTGAAGATACGCCTGCCATCCGTGGAATGATTAATAAGGTTGCCTATCTATTAAAGGTGGAAAACGTTTAATCATGTATCTGAATATGTTAAAACCGGCCACTGGCGCAAAAAAAACAGCTAAGCGTGTCGGACGTGGAATAGGTTCAGGTTTGGGTAAGACCTGTGGACGGGGACATAAAGGGCAACGTTCACGTTCTGGAGGTTTTCATAAAATTGGCTTTGAGGGTGGACAAATGCCTTTGCAAAGGCGGTTGCCAAAAGTTGGTTTTGTCTCACCTAAGACGGGGAGTATCGCGCAAGTTTGCCTGCATGAACTTGAGCATGTTGGGCAGGAAACAGTGAATTTACTGAATTTAAAAGCGGCAAATATTGTTCCACAAAAAGCCAAACGGGTCAAAATTATTGCCTCAGGGCAATTGACAAAAGCTCTAAAAATTCAAGGAGTTGCAGTCACAAAAGGCGCGCGCGTCGCGATAGAAGCTGTTGGTGGCACTATTGAGACTTGACAATCAAGTTTTTTTGTGACCACCTTAAAGGGGGGGGCTTTGAATTGTTCGCAATTCAAATGTCCTTGATAGTATTCAATACATTCATAATTAAAAAGTGGCTATTAATACAGCAGGTGTAGAACTCGGTAAATTCGGCAGATTGACAGAACTCAAACAACGATTGTTGTTTGTACTTGGCGCAATTATTGTTTTTCGTATTGGTACATTTATTCCAGTGCCTGGCATTGACCCAGTCGCATTGGCTGCCATGTTTGAGGAGCAACGTGGCACCATCTTAGACATGTTTAACATGTTTTCTGGAGGGGCCTTAGAACGTTTCTCGGTGTTTGCGATCGGTATCATGCCATACATTTCTGCTGCCATTATTATGCAATTGTTAACAGCAGTTTCACCAACACTTGAGCAGTTAAAAAAAGAGGGAGAATCTGGACGACGAAAAATCACCCAATATACTCGCTATGGTACCTTGGCATTAGCCACATTCCAGGCAACTGGGGTAGCAATTGCATTAGAAAGTCAAAATGTGGTTATCGAACCAGGATTGGCTTTTAAAATAACAGCCATTATGACTTTGGTCACAGGGGCTATGTTTTTAATGTGGTTGGGTGAGCAAGTCACTGAGCGTGGGATTGGTAATGGTATTTCGATTATCATTTTCGCAGGAATTGTTGCCGGATTGCCTTCTGCCGTAGGTGGCTCATTAGAATTGGCACGCACTGGTCAATTGCATGTACTAACAGTGCTGTTATTGTTTACCATTGTGTTGTTGGTGACCGCTTTTGTGGTATTTGTTGAGCGGGGACAACGTCGTCTAACTGTCAATTATGCAAAGCGACAGATTGGAAATAAAATGTACGCAGGACAAAGCAGCCATTTGCCATTGAAATTGAATATGGCGGGGGTCATTCCGCCCATTTTTGCGTCAAGTATTATTTTATTTCCGGCTACTTTAGGT
>CAYFOB010000168.1:5815-7949 GCA_964344525.1 uncultured Thiomargarita sp. | reverse complement strand
GTTGTGGCGGTTGGTTATGAGCGGTTGGTGAGTTCGGAATGATGAACAACGTTATTTTATGATAAAAGAAATTCGCATAGAAAACTATAAATAAATCAAAAAAACTGTCAAGTTTGTTTTTTTGTCCAGAGTCCAAACGCAAGGACGGCTGTCCCAAGATAAATCTTGGACTCCGAATCAAAAAAAAACGCTGTTGCTAATAAACAATCCTTGTAGTTGGTTTTTATTCAGACACAGCTGCTAGTAATGATAACGTGCTTGGATAAAATCAATTCGCTCATCACTGACCAAATAAATAAGACGATGTTCTTGGGTAAGTCGTCGTGACCATGTATTTGGTGCTAAATGTTTGAGTGGTTCGGGTTTTCCAATGCCAGTAAAAGGATCACGCATGATTGCTTCTATCAATTGAAAGGCGCGAAGGGCTATTTTGCGCTCAGTCGCTATCCAATAGGTCAAGTCTTCCCGAAATTTTGGACGAAAAACAGCATCTCGTTCTGGCATATGATTATCCTTCAAGCCCTAATTCGTGACGTAATTCATCAACGCTTTGAGGCTTAAGCGTTCTTGCTTTAGCATCATTCAATTCTGTTAACAGACGGACAGCATTTTTAGGTGATCTTAATAAATGAACAGTTTCCATTAAACTTTCTAATTCATCAGCCGCAATGAGGGCTACATTCTCTCCTTGAGATTGTGTAATAATAACGATATCCCGATCATCAACAACTTGTTTGCAATATTTTGCCAAATTGACGCTGGCATCAGTAAAATTGGTTTGAGCATACATATTCAGGGACTCCGAATGGTAGTTGGCTAAGAGCAGCCTTATAAGTCTATGTGTAAATTAATTCGGCTTATATGAATGTTATCATACAAGAAAAATTTTATACAGCACTGACAAAAATCAAAAAATAGCCTATAATTTAATAAAAAGACACTTGCAAGTGAAAGTAAACATTCCCCCAATTAAATCCCAAGGAATTAAAACCAAATTAGTCCCTTGGATTAACAGCCTTATCCCTACAAACTTTGATGGCAGATGGATTGAGCCCTTTATGGGAACTGGTGTTGTTGCATTTAATTTAGCCCCCCAACAGGCTTTGCTTTGTGATACAAACCCACACTTAATTAACTTTTACAATGCCATTAATGAAGGCGAAATAACACCTGAAATTGTACGCCATTTTTTAAATGTTGAAGGTACAAAACTACTAGAAAAAGGTGAAACTTATTATTACGACATTCGTCATAGATTTAATCAAACCCATCAACCCTTAGACTTTTTATTTCTGAATCGTGCAGGTTTTAACGGAATGATTCGTTTTAACAAAAAGGGACAATTCAATATTCCGTTTTGTCGCAAACCCCAACGATTTGCACAAGCGTATCTCACCAAAATCGTAAACCAAGTGGATTACGTGACAAAGCTATTTAAACACAAAAACTTTACATTTAAGTGCCAAAATTTTGAAGAAACAATAAAGGTAGGCACAGAAAACGATATTATTTATTGTGATCCACCTTATATTGATCGTCATGTTGATTATTACAATGGTTGGAATGGTGAACATGAACAGGCATTATTTCATGCGCTGTCTCAATCACCCAGTCGGTTTATTTTGTCAACTTGGCATCATAATGATTATCGAAAAAATAAATATATTGAATCACTTTGGCGCAATTTTAGCATTTTGACTTACGAACATTTTTATCATGTGGGGGGGAGCGAAAAGAATCGTAATTCTATGGTGGAAGCGATTGTAACCAATTATGATGTATCATTATGTGTCTAACCATTTATGAGAGTAAATAAAACGTGAAAATTGAAACACAAATAAAGAAATTAGTAGCCAAATATTCGCAACAATTACAAAAAAAAATTGAAGAACGAGTATCAGAAATGGAGAATGATGATCATTCACATTTTTTGATTTATCATGTTCTTGGAGTAAACAATGAGGAAGGAAAGCTGATTGATATTTATCAGAATAAAGGACGTTTTTTGTATAAATATGCAGGTTCATTTCTTGAGGAGGCAACTAAGAAATGTTTTCTTCATGCTTTTCCTAAGTCTGGTTCTGTACGTATAAAAAATACTTTGGGAGAAAAGCCAAAAACTTTTGAAATTGAT
>CAYFOB010000168.1:0-5729 GCA_964344525.1 uncultured Thiomargarita sp. | reverse complement strand
CCCATTCGAATAATGTTATATTATCCTAATAGACAACAAGCTATTCGTGTTCAACAGACACTTGAAACCTTATATCATGGAATAGGTGGTGAGTATCATTATGGAGAGAGGGCTTGGCAATATGTAAATGAGCGAACCAATATTGATTTGAAATCTATATTGGAAAAAATAGTGACAGAAAACAGTGGAAAAAAAAATGACAACTAAGGCTGAAATAAAAAAAGGTGATTGCTTAGAATTATTGAAACAAATGCCTAGTCAATTTGTTGATTTAATTTATCTTGATCCTCCTTTTTTTACTGAGAAAGTTCAAAAACTTAAAACGAGAGATAGAAGCAAAGAATTTTTTTATAATGATATTTGGGGAGGTTATGAGCAATATGCAGCGTTTTTGTTTCACAGGTTTCATGAATTGAAACGGGTATTAAAAGAGTCAGGTAGTCTTTTTGTTCATTGTGATAGAAATGCAAATCATATCATACGTGCTCTTTTAGATGAGATTTTTGGGCAAAAACAATTTCAATCAGAAATTATTTGGTCATATAAAAGATGGTCAAATGCAAAAAAAGGTTTATTGCCATCTCATCAAACGATATATTTTTATACAAAATCTAATGACTTTAAATTTAATACGATTTATAACGGATATTCTGAATCTACCAATATAGATCAAATATTGCAAAAGCGTGCCAGAGATGAACATGGTAAAGCGGTTTATGCGCGTGATGAAAATGGCGCTATTATACTTGATGATGAGAAAAAGGGAGTGCCGTTAAATGATGTGTGGGAAATTCCATATCTCAATCCGAAAGCTAAAGAACGCGTTGGTTATCCCACACAAAAACCAATTTTATTATTGGAAAGGATTATTAGTATAGCAACTGATGTTGGGGATACTGTGCTTGATCCATTTTGTGGAAGTGGCACAACACTTGTTGCTGCCAAACTTTTAAAACGAAATTCTATAGGCATAGACCTCTCTGAAGATGCAATTTCATTAACCAAAGAAAGGTTAAATAACCCAATAAAAAGTGAATCACTTAAGCAAGGGCGTATGACAGCAGATAAAAAAGCACTCGCTTTGCTTCAAGGACTTGATATTATTCCTGTTCAAAGAAATCAAGGTATAGATGCTGTCTTAAAACAACAATATAAAGGAACCCCTGTATTTATTCGCATACAAAAAATGGGCGAATCTTTGACTGATGCAGCCACGTTATTATCCAAGGCAGCCGTAAAAAAAGGCTCATTAATGGCAATATTGGTTAAAACCGATGATAACCTTTTTTTATTTGAGGATGCCATTCCGAAAAATATTGAAGTGGTTGAATCAGCTTCATTAGTAATCATGCGAAAGCTAGGAGGATGACTGATGAACATAGAACTGAGAACCATTAAAAAAGTTGCTGTATTGGGGACAGGTGTGATGGGCTCACAAATAGCCGCGCATTTTGCCAATGCGGGGTTTGAGGTAGTCCTGTTTGGTATAGTCACTGATGAAAATAATAAAAATTTTGAGGCTGATAATGCGCTCAAAAATTTACTGAAAGCTAAACCGGCGGCTTTTGCCAGCAAGTCTTTTGCTAATAGGATTATTAAGGCGAATTATGATGAGCATTTGGCGCTCATTGAAAATTGTGATTTTGTCATTGAAGCCATATCCGAAAATATTGCCTGGAAATTGGATTTATTTAAGAAGGTGTTGCCACACCTCAAAAAAACGTGCATTTTGGCCTCCAATACGTCAGCTATTCCATTACATGACTTGGCAGCAGATTTGCCTGATTGGTTAAAGGCAAGATTTGTTGGTGTACACTTTTTTAATCCACCGCGCTATATGCATTTGTTGGAATTAACCGCGCACCAAGGCACTGACAATCAAGTGATGGATTTCCTAGAAGGTTTCTTTGTGACGAAACTGGGGAAAGGCGTCATTAAACCCAAGGATACACCCGGATTTGTGGGCAATCGTATTGGGGTATTTGCCCTCGTTTCGTTGCATCATCATGCACAACACTTTCAATTGCCGCCTGATTTGGTGGATGAGCTAACTGGGACGTTAATCGGTAGACCCAGAACGGCGACTTATCGAACAATGGATTTGGTGGGATTAGATACTTATGCCATGGTGGTCAAAGAACTCACATTGGATAATGATCCATGGCGAGCCTTTTTTAAGGTGCCTGACTGGATTGAAAAATTGATAGAAAACGGGGCGCTTGGTAATAAGGTCAAAAAAGGTGTGTATGAAAAAAGAGGCGCTGACATTTGGGTTTTTGATAAAGGTGAATATCGAAAGGCGAAACGCAAGCAAGTTGATGACACGGTTAAAAAGACGTTCAAACTGCCACCTGATGAGCAATTTGCGGCTTTGACCAAACTGGAATCTCCCCAAGCGCAATTTTTAGGTCGTTTATACAGTGATTTGTTCCATTATTGCGCTTATCACTTGAACGACATTGCCCATAGCGCCAAGGAAATTGATTTAGGCATGCGTTGGGGTTATGGCTGGGAACGTGGACCTTTTGAAATATGGCAAGATTTTGGTTGGCAAACAGTGGCCAATCATCTCAAATCAGAGCATGAGGCAGGGCATCTGTTATCATCAGCCGAGATTCCTAAATGGGTATTCGATTGTACTGGTGTGCATGATGATGAAGGTTCTTAGGCTGCGGACAAAGGTCAAAAAATAGCCACCTTCCAACATCCTGTTTATAAAAGGCAATTGTATCCAAATGTGTTATCTGGCGAATCTGCACCTGAAAGCACCACCCTTTTTGAAAATGAAGGTGTACGCTATTGGAGTTTGGAGCCTGAAATAGGCATTTTAAGCTTCAAAACGAAAATGCATGTGCTGAGTTATGACGTAATTATGGGCATCCATAAAGCGTTGGATATTGCAGAAGCCCGTCATCAAGCCCTGATTGTGTGGCAAACCTCGGCGCCGTTTTGCGCGGGTGCCAATTTGTATGAAGTGTTGATGAGTGCCAAATATGACAAATTGGATAAGGAGGCTGGATTATTAGGCAAGCTAAAGCAAAAAGTGGTGGAAACGGTTTCTGATTTGCCCAAGCTAGAAGAATTGCCAAGCCTTAAGGAAGTCATTGGTTTGCTACAAAAAGCCTTTATGCGCTTAAAACATGGTCCAGTGCCAACCATTGCTGCGGTGAATGGCATGGCGTTGGGTGGTGGTTGTGAACTCCTTTTGCATTGCGACAGAGTCGTGAGCAGTCTGGAAAGTTATATTGGGCAAGTAGAAATTGGGGTTGGCGTCTTGCCTGCCGGTGGTGGCTCTAAGGAGCTGGCTTTGCGAGCTGCTAAGGAAGCCAAAGGCAACGACGTATTTCCATTTTTGGCAAAATATTTTGAATACGTTGCCAAAGCCACAGTCGCTACCAGTGCTGTTGAAGCGCTAGAAATGGGGTATTTGCGAGAAGCAGACAAAATCGTCATGAACCCAGATGAAGTTTTATATGTTGCCCATAGCGAAGCCAAAGCTTTGGCGAATGCTTATACACCTCCTTGGCAAGAACCTATTAAGGTGGTGGGAGATGGTGGACGTGCCACGCTTCAAGCGCAATTATTAAATTACTTGGAAGGTGATTTTATCTCTGAACACGATTACAAAGCCGCCACAAAAACAGCAGAAGTGATGACAGGTGGCAATGTACCACCAAACACAATGGTCAGCCATGAATGGTTACTGAATCTGGAAGTTGAAAACTTTATTGCGCTTTTGAGAACGAAGAAAACTCAGGATCGTATTGAACATATGTTGAAGAAGGGTAAGCCTTTGAGGAATTAAGTACCCAGCCATAAATTTTCTGGTATTTTGGAGTCCAAGATAAATCTTGGACTCCAAAATTCCAAAAAATGCAATAGAGGAGTGAATACATGTTTGAAATTGAAGATGATGTTCTTGAAAATGAGGAGGGAGAAATGGGATCGTTATTTCATGGCACTACGCAAGCCAATCTAACAGGGATGCTAATTAATGATGACAGATTTGCGGTAATAACTGAGCTCAGCTTGGATGCCAGTAAAATTGAGTCAATTTGGACTTAAAACAAAAGATGAGCTTAAACCTGATGTGTGTGTTTATGTCATTTTGCCTGAACATGAACAAACAAAAAAAATAGAAAGGGCGGATACTGACATTATCAAAGTATCTAAAATGCCAGACTTAGCTATTGAGATACTCTCACCAAGCCAATCTGTGAATGTACTGCTTAGAAAATTTGATGCCTTTTTTTCGCTAGGTATCAAATCGTGTTGGTTGGTGATGCCTTCTTTGGAGGAAGCCCGAGTTTTTTCCAAACCAGGTTCTTATAAAATATTTGATGTCCAGCGTGATAGCGAGCTGATTGATGAGATTATGGATATTCGGCTACCAGTTGATAAGATTTTTCAGAAGAGACTTTATCTATAAGCCTTAGTGATAAAACACCTGTTATTGTGCCAGTTCATGCTGAGGAAGCTCAAGGAAAAAATAAAATTCCTGTCGCATTTGCTGCTATTCTTGCGATTCGTTTAAAACTGACATATAGCACTGATATAGTTCAAATTAATAAACCTTGTCGGACTGGTAAAGGGGCATACTATCGTTTGATCAATTATCCAATATTTGATGGACGAATTGATAATGATCAAGACTATCTTATAGTTGATGATACCCTAACAATGGGCGGTACGTTTGCCTCTTTACGGGGATATATTGAAAATAAAGGGGGACGAGTTATCATTGCAACCGCTTTAACTGGACACCCTGGTGCAGCGTCTAGCAGTTAATTTCTTGGTCACCTTTTGCCATTTTTACCCATTTTTGCCAATAGATTCCGTCCAATACGTGACGGTTGGATTGCTGATGAACATATCAAAAACTTACCACAAAGAATTTGGCGAGCGACCTTATCTGATGTGTTAGATGATATAAAAGCTAACCGAGAAGCCGCTAAAGAGTTCGTTAAGCGTCATATTTTTAGAAATGTTAATGATAAAGAAAAACGTCAAAAACTATTAACCAAATTACAAGTCAGAAATGATGAAATTTGGGTGAATGATTCATATTTGCGCCGACTTATGCGTCAATACTGGAAACATGGAAAAAATCACACTTTTAATCAAATCGTTTTGGAACAAGGCAGCTATAAGTGTTTTTATTACAAAGGAAAAAATTATATTGAAGTCATCAGCTTATACCGATGTAAGCGCATTGCAATTCCTATAGGAACAAATTATTCTATAACCGGACAAATTAAGTTAATCTTGCGTGAGGGTGTGGTTGAGATTCATTACACGATAGACAACACCGATGACCGTGCTTGTGGGAAAAAGGTAATTGGTATTGATAAGGGGTATACAGAAGTTTTTGTTGATTCCGAAGGAACTTTTTATGGAAAATCTCTTGGTGAGGTTTTGTCACTGGAATCTGATTATTTGAAGGAGAAATACCAAAAACGCAATAAAATTAAGGCGGTTTTAGAAAGAGTTAAAGACTCGAATCCTAAAAAAGCTAAAAGAATTATTAAACAGAATTTGGGTAGGAAAAAGCTTAATAGGCGTAAAAAGAAGCATAAAGCTAAGGTAAAAACAATTGTTTTTACAGCCGTTAATCGTGTTGTTGATAAGGCCGAAACGGTTGTTTGCGAAGATTTAACTAAAAATTTTAAGTCAAAAAGTTTAGAGGCTGTTTTGGAAAAAAATGAGAGAAGACTCTTTACCTTTTCAGA
>CAYFOB010000167.1:1922-7960 GCA_964344525.1 uncultured Thiomargarita sp. | reverse complement strand
GTTATTAGTAAATAGCAACTTTTGTTAATATTTGTTAATAAAAAATGTATCGGTAAGGCATTCGTGCAAAAACCATTCACTTCGGAACAAATTATTGAACAAATCAACCATTTTATGTAAGTTTATGTTAAAATTAACCCCCAATGCATTTTTTAGATCAGTTGGTGGAGTCACAATCCAAAGCTGGTAGTACAGCAGATGTTTCAACTCCATTTTTTTTAGTAGGAGTGCCGAGAAGTGCCATTTTATTACGCGATTCATGCATATATTTTTTTAGGAATTATACTATTATCCTTGAGCGCTTGCGATTTCAATAGCAATCTTAGTGGAGAAAGTAGTACAACTGAAGGCAATGAAAATAACCAAACAACACAACTTACTTTAGCTGTAGCGCCGCAGGTTGGTTGGATGCCTTGGTATCTTGCTAATGAAGAAGGTATTTTTCATCAAGAAACTAGCAAACATCAATTCCAAATCAAATTTCGGAAAGAGAACTATATAGACACTATTGAAAAATTTATTAATGAAGAAGTCCATGCTATTGCTATATCCAACGTTGATGCTATTGCTCAGATTGTCAGACGTGGAACAAAGGCAGATGTGATTTTAATTAGCAATAATCACATAGGAAGTGAGGCTATTTTGCTACCCCAAAAAGCCGAGGCGAGTGCCCAAAGCATCAGGGGAAAAACTTTTGCTCTTGTTCAACATGCAGCTCCTCATTATCTTCTTGACCGCTACTTGATCCACCATCAAATTCCCTTTGACCAAATCAAGATTCTCAACACTGCGGAAGTTGATATCTCCAAAAGTCTGGTTAATAGCCAGGTACATGGCATTGTCACGGGTCATCCTAACCTATACAATTTAACACACTCAGGTACTGCCAAAATATTATTTGATAGTCGCCTAATTCCCAATGAAATTTTTGATCTTCTTGTGGTCCGTCGTGAAACCTTGGTAGAATATCCTGAATTTGCCCAAATTTTGTTAAAAGGTTGGTTTTCTGTGATGAAAAGACTGCAAGGAAACAGAAAAGGTCGTGTTTTAGAGGCCGTTCCCCAGCTTTACTACATTTTAATGGACAACCTTTACAAAATTGGTTATTTCAGTAAAAGACTAATGGAAAAAATGTCCCCTTGATCCTGGTAGTCCCTATAAATTGATGCAGGCTAATTGAAAACAGGTGTTTACATGTCAAGACTTGCATAATAGGGACTACTTTATAGCACCCAAAAACTTGCCATGAGGAAAACACCTAACTTATCTCCAAGCCATGCCTTAAACCGTCCCATTATTCACAAAACCACCTCCAGTGCTTTTGCCTTTGATGAGGGGACTGAAATTTCTCGTCGGTTGGGGTTTTATATAGGTCATTTTGGCTTTTTAATTGCTCAACAAATTACCAGCGAATTGTCCGATATATTACCAATTTGCCCCATTCCTTTTACCACGACTTGGTTATTAGGATTAATTAATTTGCGTGGCAATTTTGTGCCAGTATTTGATTTACATCAATTATTGTCCGTTCCAAAAAAAGAGAATGTTAAAAAGCAAATGTTATTGGTTTTAGGACACGGTGATTCAGCAGGCGCGATTGTGATTGATGACTTACCAATACCTTTGACATTTTCCAACAATGACGAACTCAACACTTTACCACCATTGCCAGGCATCATTACGCCTTATGTTACCAAAGGTTATGATAAAAATGATGGTCAATTGTGGTTTAATTTTGACCATCATGGTTTTTTTGAATCTCTAGCCACAAAAGTTGCTTTATGATCTATTAATCTGATAACTGAATAAAGACAATTGAGTTATGAAATTACGACAAAAAATGTTCATTGGCTCGGCCTTTCTGGCTGTTATTCCTGTTCTTATTACGGCCATATTTACCAGTCAAATTGCTGGTACGCGAAGCCAAACAGCACTCACAGAAAGTGCTAGAAGCCATATTACATATATTCGAGATGCCAAAAAGGCTCAAATTGAGGAATATTTCAATTTGGTTTTTAACCAAGTCCAAGTTTACGCCAATGCCAGAACGATTATTGAGGCTATGCTTGGCTTTAAAGGTGTATATCCCAAATTTAAAGACGAGGTGACTCTTTATACAGAATTTGACATTCCTGATGAAGGCTTGCTCATCGAAGGCAAAACGGCACCACTTGCCCTACCTATAAAGGAATACAAAAATGCTTTGAGGGATTACTATACCAACGATTTTTCTGAAGAATATAGCATCCTCAATGTCGATGATGTACCCAATATGACTCAGGTGCTTGACCAATTGGACGATAACAGCATTGCTCTACAATATTACTATATCGCTGCTAATCCAAATCCTCTTGGCACCAAGGAGGAGTTTTCCATTGCAAAAGATGCATCCAGTTATACGCAACTGCATAGTCAATATCATCCTTATCTCCATGATATTCAAAGACGTTTTAATTTTGAAGACATTTTTTTAGTAGATGCTGATACAGGTCATATTGTTTATTCAGTACTTAAAAGACTGGACTTTGCCACTTCCCTTAAAAAGGGTCCCTACACTAAAACGGGTATTGCTCAGGTTTTTGAAAAAGCTAATCAATCTCGTCAAGGTGATGTTCTCCTCGTCGATTTCACCCCCTACATGCCTTTTTATAATAACCAAGCTGCTTTTATTGGTGCGAACATTTATGATGATGATGAACAAAAAATAGGCCTCCTGATTTTTCAAATTTCGATAGAAAGCATTAATGATATTATGACCAATCACCGCGTTTGGCAATTGGATGAATCAGGCCGCACCGGGGAAGTTTATCTTATCGCAGCTGATGGCACTATGCGAAACGATAGCCGCAGCTTAATCGAAAATAAAAAAGATTATCTCGCTGCGATACAAAAGGTAGCTTTATCCACCAATCTTATCAAGGAAATTGAACGAAAAGATACCAGCGTGGGTCTCCAAAAAGTTGATAACCCTGGCACTCGTTCTGCATTTTCGGGTGTCATCGGCTTTGATCTCTATGAGGATTATCGTGGTGAATTTGTACTTTCTGCTTTTGCGCCAGTTAATGTTCCTGGCTTGCAGTGGGCTATTTTTTCTACCTTACAAGAGGAAGAGTCGCTGGAGCGTTTAGAGGAATTAACCGCTGAAATTACTAAGGGGGCTATTCCCATTGCTTTGGTAATATTGTTTGTTGGCGGTGTTGCTGGTCTTTACTTTTTTGGTCACATTACGGCGCCTATTAGTCATATGGAAACTGTTGTGACAAAAGTCGCTCACGGCGATTTTACTGCTCGTGCTGATATTAAAACAGGCGATGAATTGGAAACTCTGAGTAATACCTTTAATGGATTGCTAGATGACCGCCTCACTGCCTTAGCTAAGGCTGAGAAAGAAAATGAACAGCTTAATAATTCCATCATTGAATTGCTCAAAGCCTCTTTCCAATTAAGTCAACGCGATTTGACTGTGCAAGTACCTGTGACTGAGGATGTGACAGGCCCATTGGCAGATGCGATTAACCAGATGGCCACAGAAACAAGTAAAGTGTTACTGAATGTGCGACATGTTGCTGATGAGGTGGTGGCCGCTTCTCGCCAAGTGAAGGTGCAAGGTGATAAGGTATCTAACGTAGCAGAGGCTGAGCGGGACGTGGTAGATGGCACGATGGCTGAATTATCTGCAGCGGCAGAGGCGATGAATAAAATTGCTGAGGTGGCGCAATCATGTAACGAAATTGCTGATCAAGCCACCCGTTCTACCCAAACTGCTTTGGTGACTGTGAATGGTACTGTAGAGGGTATAGGTGAAATTCGGCAAACGATTCATGAAACAGAAAAACGAATTAAACGTTTGGGCGAACGTGCTCAGGAGATTAGTGGTATTGTGGACATCATTAACAATATTGCTGAGCGTACCCACGTTTTAGCCTTAAACGCCAGCATGCAAGCTGCAGCGGCGGGTGATGCTGGGCGCGGCTTTTCAGTGGTGGCTGATGAAGTGCAACGGTTAGCAGAAAGTTCGCGTAATGCGACTTCACAAATTTCTGCCTTGGTGAAAAATATTCAGTTGGAAACCAATGAAACGATTGCGACGATGGATAAGACCATTGGGCAAGTGGTGGGCGGATCACAGTTGGCCGAACGTGCTGGTGAACAGATGAAGGATACTCAAGATACGACTTCAAATTTGGTGCAAGTAGTAGCGCAAATCGCAATGGCATCCAGACAGCAAGCGCAAATTAGTAATGATTTGCGAGAGCGGGCGGGTACAATTCAACTTAGTACCCAAGAAACGGCTAGACAGTTAGAAGAGCAAACGATACAAACGGATCGTTTGGTGGAGTTTTCCAAGCAGCTGATTGAGTCTGTTCGGGTATTCCAATTGCCTGAGGCTCATGATTAACATTCTCTTTCGTTCAAAGTGGCAATTGGCTTTTTAAAAATTGCCGTGATAACTGATAATTGATAAAATATGGTTTTACCCGTCGAATCTAATGAGCTGGTAGCGCCTGACATATTAGAACTGGTGTGTAGCCAAATTACCGATTCTAGCGAAGGATTATCAACTGCCCTTAAGGCCTGCGTTTCACTCGAAAATAACGACCCTGCTTTGTTGGAGTTTGCAGAAGGCTATACGAATCAAGTACAAGATACTTGGGACGCTTTTGAAATGGCTGGCTTGACTGGTTTGCTAGAAGTTTGCACGTTTGTTAATGCCAATTGGACAGATTTCCTTCTTCAGGATAAAAACCAAAAACTCGCCACACAAACGTATTTTGAGCAATGGCCCTCCCTCGTTTTAGGATACTTGCAAGAACCAGAAAACGGCGCCTCCCCTCTCGTCAGTTTTTTGCAGGAATCAGGCTGGCCTCAACCTTTAAAAGGGGAGGCTGCCAATAACTTATTAACTTTACTGATTCCTGAGGCATCAGGACCACTTTCTGAAACTCAACCGGCTGAATCGGAAGAGGTTGTTGCTGACAGTGAGTCAAGCCGTCTTTCTGAAATGCAACCGCTGGATATGGAGGTGAGTGAAGAAATATCGTTGGGAAATGCTGAGTATTTGGAAATGCTCATCGGTGAGATTGACTCTGCTAAAGAGGAATTGGCAGCGAAACTCAATAAATTTATTGCTCCTGCCGATGCAAATACGCTTGTTGAAGCATCAGAAGATTATACCGAACATGTACGGCGTTTGTATGAGGTTGTGGACATGTTGGGCTTGGAGGGGGTACAAAATGTATGTACTTTTGTTATTGACAATGTAACCGCCCTAACGGCTGCGGATGCACAGAGTCGTTCAAAAGCCAAGAAAGTTTTAGAAATTTGGCCTGAATTGATTTTAGCTTATCTGCATTCTCCAAGCAACGGTGTGATTCCGTTGGTAAATAACTTTCGTGAATCAGAATGGGCACAGCCCTTAACTGATGAAGCCGCTAAAGCGTTGTTAAAAAAATTGACAACAAGTACAACGCCTACTGCGGCAGAAGAAGAAGGGCCCAGTCGTCAAACAACGGCTCTCCCTGATGATGTCGTACTGATTATTCCTGATGATGTTGATGCCGGACTGTGGGAAGCCTATTTGCAAGAAGCGCCTGAACAAGCGAGCAATTTTTCTGCTATCATTCAAGACATTATTCAGAATCCTGAAACGTCTAAAATTCATGAAGCACAACGTATCGCGCATAGCTTGAAGGGGTCATCGAATACTGTTGGTGTAAAAGCCATTGCCAACATTGCTCACCCTCTTGAAGATACCTTGGAATATCTTGTTGAGCAAAAAGTGGTACCCCCAAAGGCGTTGACAGATATGATGGTGGAAGCGGCTGATTGTCTTGAACTTATGGTTGATGCCTTATTGACTGGTCAAAATGATACGCCAGCTGAAGCACTTCCTGTTTTACAGTCTGTGTTGGATTGGGCGAATCGGATTGATAAAGGTGAGATTGATGATTCGCAGCCTGCACCAAGTCGCCCGGTGGTTGAGGCAGCGCCAAGCCCCCCAACTGAAACCAAAAAAGCTGAAACTAGCTCCAAAAAAT
>CAYFOB010000167.1:0-1912 GCA_964344525.1 uncultured Thiomargarita sp. | reverse complement strand
CGCAAGAGACGGCAGCTTCCGCCGCGGTAGGCGCACCTGAGCAGTATTTAAAAGTGCCAACTAAGACAGTTGATGAGATGATGCGCCTAGTTGGTGAATTATCAATTTCGGTGGGGCAAATTCAAGACCGATTAAAGCATTTGATGGAAAATACGCACTCGCTGGTGGATCAAAATTTAATTCTCCAACAAAAAACGTTTGATTTGGAGGAATTGGTAGATGTGCGTGGCATCACCGGCGCAGAAGATCCCCACAAAAACGCTGCAAAGAATAAGAAAGAGTTTGATTCGTTGGAATTTGAAGAATATAACGAATTACATAGCGTCGCGCATAGTTTTATTGAATCGATTGCGGATAATCGTGAGATGGCAATGTCAATACGCGATGCGCTTAATGATTTGGAAACAATGTTTATTCACCAAGAGCGGTTGAATAAAGATTTCCAAACAAGCATTATGATGACACGCATGGTGTCTGTCAGTAATATTGTTGCAAGGTTGCAACGCACTGTTCGACAGGTATGCCGCAAGCTTAATAAAAAAGCGGAATTGGTTCTCAGTGGCACGGATATTATGATTGATAGCGATGTTTTGGACAATCTGAGAGATCCGTTGGAACATATTTTGCGTAATGCGCTTGATCATGGGCTAGAAAAAGCCGAAGATCGTGCCATTTTAGAAAAACCAGAAGTTGGTCAAATAGAATTAAGTTTTTACCGCGAAGGTAATAATGTTGTAGTAAAGTGCCAGGATGATGGACAAGGGTTAAATTATGCAAATATTCGTTTTAAGGCCATTCGACTAGGATTAATCACTGAACATCAAGAAGTTAAAGAACAAGAGCTTGCTAATTTCATTCTGATGTCCGGATTTTCAACAACCGAGAAGGTAACGCAAGTTTCTGGGCGTGGGGTTGGTATGGATGTTGTGCATACTAATATCAAGAAAATGAAAGGAACTCTTGATGTGATGTCAGAAACTGGCAAAGGCACAACGTTTTTAATTAAGTTACCAATGACCTTGGTAACCGTACATGTGCTGTTGGTGCGTGTTGGAGAACGAACGTTTGGAATCCCTAGTAATTATTTGGAGCAAGCTTTGGCACCGGGCGTGGGAGAACTTCGTCATATTGGCGATGAAATGACTTTAAAAATTGACAAAAACTTTTATGCCATCAGGGATTTAGCTACTTTGCTAAATGTGCCAGGGGATCATTTAGGAATTAAGGAACAGGAAAACCGTCCCATCATTTTGGCGCGTGATGGAAGTGGTATCACAGCTGTTATTGTAGATGAGTTTTTGGATACTCATGAGCTCGTTATGAAGAGTATGGGTAAATATGTTAAGGATATTAAAGGTATTGCCGGTGCTTCTATTCTTGGCGATGGGAGTTTGATACCGCTATTAGATTTGCCTGAATTGTTGCTCTCACCTATGCAAGCGGTGCTTTCATCTGCTCATGCTTTACATCAATCTGAGGAAGATGAGTCAACCGGTGTAGCTACCGTTCCTCGTATTATGATTGTTGATGATTCGCTAGCTGTTAGAAAATCTTTATCCTTATTGATTGAAGAAGCGGGATTTGAAACGATGCTGGCAAAAGATGGGTTAGAGGCGATTGAAATTATGAATGAAACGCGCCCCAATGTGATGCTGGTGGATATGGAAATGCCGCGTATGAATGGTTTAGAACTCACTGCGCATGTTCGTGCGAATAAAACGACGCAAAATTTGCCTGTTTTTATGATTACCTCACGTTCAACGACGAAACATCGTGAGCAAGCTAAAAAGGCCGGGGTTGACGCTTATTTAACAAAGCCCTATCAAGATACTGAGCTATTGGATTTGATTGATAACGCTTTGGGGAATTAATTTTTGTTAATAAAAATGTATCGGAAAAATACATAACTCTC
>CAYFOB010000166.1:0-7975 GCA_964344525.1 uncultured Thiomargarita sp. | reverse complement strand
TTAATCAACTTTGGAGTGATCCTAAGCGGGGAGTGATTCCCTTTTTTTTGGATATTGCCGAAAACAAAGCTTGGTATCCAGATTTTGCCATTGATTACTATTGTTCTTTTGTCTCACAGTATATTTCTTTTCTGGAAAGGGATGAACAATTGGTTAGCCAACCATTAAGTTTGGAAAAAATTAGAGAATATGGCTTGGCAAATTCAAACCAACGATTGGTTGACGATGTGGATTCGCTTTTCAAAAATAAAGAGAGAGGATTTCATGATGCGATGTGGAAAATCGCTACTACGGCCCCTCATCGCTTTGCCGCCTTATTTGATCTACGGTTTTTAGTCATACTGGATGAATTTCAAAATCTGACTCAGTACATTTATCCGGATCAACAATATCAAACCAGTCCAATTGAAACGCTGCCCGGCAGTTTTCATTCATTATCGGAGTCAAAACTGGCTCCAATGTTAGTCACCGGCTCTTATGTCAGTTGGTTAATTCAAATCATTGGCAAATATTTGGAAGCGGGACGACTCAAGCGGATGCGCTTATCTCCCTATCTAACCGCAGAGGATGGAGTAGCAGCCGTCTATAAATATGCCGAATATTGTCAAGAACCCATCACCAACGAAACGGCATTAATGATTAATAAATTATGCCAGTCGGATCCCTTTTTTATTTCTTGTGTCATTCAAAATGATTCTCCCAACAAAGATTTGACCACAGCTAACGGAGTCGTGGCAGCGGTCAACTATGAAATTTCCGAGAGACATTCAGAAATGTCAGAAACCTGGAATGAATATTTGCAATTAACTTTGCCCCGGATTAATGACAAATATGCCAAAACCTTGTTACTGCATTTAAGCAAACATGCAGAGAGTTACTGGACGCCAAAGTCTCTCAAACAAAAGTTGCAAATTGATTTAGATTTCTATCAAATTCAAGAAAAATTAATCACTCTGAGTGAAGCAGACGTGATTGAGAGGGGGGTTTCTGATATTCAATTTCGGGGATTACAAGATGGTACACTTAATTTAATTTTGCGTAACCGTTTTGAAGAAGAAATCCGGCTTTTTGAACCCTCAGATTTAAACGAACCGCCACTGGATTTAAATTCAGAATTTCAAGCACAAATTCAAAGCTTGACTGCCGAAAATCGTCAATTACGCGGCTTGCTAAATCATTTGTCTGGCAAATTAGCAGAACACCTGTTAGCGACTGCTTTTCGGAGTAAAAAACACTTTGCTTTATCCGTTTTTTTTGAGAATGTGAACGATACCACGCCTTTAAATATAATTAAAGTCAAAGAACGAGTGATCTTTCAACGTGATGATGGTAAAGGTATGGAAATAGATATAGTCGCAGAATCAAAATGTGGGAGATTGGTGTTAGTTGAAGTCAGAAAAACCCAAAGAACCATGGGTTTAAAAGCCGTTACCGATTTTCAAGAAAAAGTCGACATTTATGCTAAACTTTTCACCACCCATTTGATTTTACCAGCTTTTTTATCATTAGGTGGATTTACTGGAGAAGCACTGGAATTTTGCCAAACAGTTGGTATTGGTACTGCTAATCAAATTAAACAGTATTAAAAAATTCGCTTAAAAGAAAAACTCATGTAGGGCAAATCACCCTACATGGTTTTGAAGCTTATTTCCGATAATGTCTCTTAATTAAACGGTTTAGCCCGCTCAATCAATTCTTCCAAGCCAGGTTCGTTAGGATTCTGTGGTTTTCCAGGGTGAATACAACGAGCGGGGCAAATCTCTGCACCTTCAACCAATTGTGCGTAAGTACCGCTGCTCAAATCACCAATGATCGCTTGTTTGTTTTCATTATAGACAAACAAAACGGTGTTTATCTTGAGGCAGTCGTTGCAGCTGGTACAAAGTTCGCTGTCGATCCAAGGATCATCAAAGATTACTTCTGGTTCACTTTCTGCGACGGGTTCTGCAACGGCTTCTTCTGGCTCTGGTTCCGCGGGTGGTGGCGTAGGCGTGGTAGATGGCGCCCGGGTGAATGTTTGGGAGGCCACTGTTAAATCCATACCCAGCAGAATATTCGTCAATCGTTGCATGACTTCGCCAGCCGTTTCTTGACGAACTTCTTCGATTTTGTCAGCGTGTTCAGCTTTAAGGCGCTCATATTCCGCTTGTGCCTCTGCATTAATTTTGGCACGCGCTTCTTCTATAGCCAGCACAACATATTTATTGTTAATTCCTGCAAACTCTTGCAGCGTATGCCAATAATTGAGGCGATCCCAACAAGCTAAAATGAGGGCGCGTGAAACGACCAATTTGCGCAAATCCCCCTCGCTGTTGATCGCCCAAATATAAGGCACATGTTCACCACAACCATCATTCTTTTGTGCGGACAAATAGGCTTCAGCAGGTATTAAATTTTCATTGTTAAAACCTGCAGGAACGAGGCGAAAATGATAGCGTATGCTTGGTATGAGGAGTGCATAATCAGCAAATGTAAAGGCTAATTCGGTGGAAACGGTTTTGCCTTTCTCGTCCTTATATTGAAAAGGATGGAATGGCCAATCAGCCTTAGGTTGTGGATTGCCACTGAAGTCCATGCGGTCTGCTAAAGAATCACCCGCTTCCGCATTGATATGAAAAAAAGGATGCGCTCGACTTTCAAGAGCGGCGCCCGACATTAACCAACTATTGATCGCATGATCCCCATGTTGAATCTCTGTGTTAATGATATGTAAGGTAGTGCGGGTACTATCCAGTGATGACAAAAATTGTCTCAATAAATGCCTGTGTCTGGCAGCAGAAGATTGTGATATCACCGCTTGCCGGTGACTGATACCAAGATAGCTCAATTCCAAGCGATAATTCTGGAATGGATCATCGTTTAGCGAGGCATGTGGGTTATTATGTGCTTGAACCCCCACTAAAACTTGGACGGGTCGACCAGAGCTCAATAAACGGGAAAGGGAAGACATGCTTATGCTCGCTACCCGATCAGCGGATTCAAGTGCAATCACCGCTGGCAAAAGCAGCATTTCCTCCTTAGAAAAGGCTTCCCAAGAGAAATTTGCAAACCAAGGATCGTGAATCGCGCTTTGATAAATCCCATCAATTTCAAATTGTGCGATTCTGGCTGCGGCAAAAACCTTCGCCAATTTGCTGGCTTCTTGGTCAAAAAGTGTTGTTGCACGAGTACAAGGCTCTTGATCAGTAAATCCCTCAAGAGTGGCTGTCTTTTCTAACCAGTCACCAGTTAATCCGTCAAGATGAACGAATTTGACCAAAATAGGATCATCTTGTTGTAGGTATTCTTCCAATACCCGCACGGCTTCCACAATCCGCTCTCGCCGCTCAACTGGCATCTCTATAGAGCCCTGAGAGTGAGCCATCACATCGGATAAGGCATCTGGATCAAAGCGTGAACCGGCAGAACCCACGCTGTCGCGTGCCATTTTAGGCTCTATGGATTCATCTGACTTGCCCCGTTCAATTTCCAAAAGTGTTTTCAAACCACGTATGCGTAGCTGGATTTTTTTCTGAAATTGGGCACGTCTTGGGATAATACTGCAACGTATTGCATGATTCAACAAATGGATGGCCGCATAACGCCCATATCCCAACAGTTGTTCGTCGTTGGGTATGACTTCAAGCAATTTTTCAAAGTCTGCTTGGAGACGAGTACTATTTTCTTCATCCAAATCAAGCTCTTTTTGCAACTTTTGCCCCAATTCCGACAATAAAGGAATGGCTTCAACCGGACCCTCCTTTCCCCTAAGCGTTTGGCGCAAATCCCTTTCAAGTCTCGGTAAATTATCCTTTAAAATACGGGCCGCATCAGCGCTGGGGGCAAATGATTCCACCGATTTCCGCAAAAAATAGGAGATAGGTCTAGCCAGTTGATCTGCATCAACGCAGTCGCTATAATGAAGAAAAAGTGGATAATTGTAGCGCACCTTTGACTGATCCCGATAAGCATGAAGTAGGGCAGGCACATAATCATCCCCAACGCTTTCAGTCTTTTCAATTGTACTGGGATTGCCCAAATGAAAATGGCGCAATGTGTACAAAAGGTCCTCAGAAGCATCCTGCTCCGCAACGGGAATAGCGGGCATCGCTATTGCGCCCTCAGCGTCATCAACAACGCTATCCGGTACAGTCGTTTCTTTTGGAGTAGAAAATTCTAAATCGAATCTGTAATCAGAATAATCGGACGCTTTCCGTTTTTTGTTTTGCATTTGTTGCTCCTATCATGCAATCAATAAAGTTAAAAATTATGGCTTTTATTTCGCTAATTTTTTTGCACTGCAAAAATTTCATTTTTTATTTACTTTGTAAAAGTTTATAATATCAGACAAGAAAAATGCTTACATAAATTTTATATCTATATCAATTTAGTTAATGAATGATGTTACGCACTTTTTTCAAACTAAGGCTTCGCTAAGCTTGTGAACGAGGTTAGTTAGTGATTTTGGGGTAGTGATGGAATTTGATAGAATTAATTCTTTGTATCATAAATTTTTTTTGCCTGGATAATGTTACGCACTGAGTTTCTAAAAATATGCTAAAATATAATATTCTTTTGGATATCAATATTGTAGTAGATATATGCACAGAAAAATAGCTCAAGCACACCTCGCTCGGTGATGAACAATAAATAAAAAGTATTAACTGATGTTACGCACTTGTTTTCCATTGACAACAATTTTGAGTTGAATTTTGGTATAACTACAAGGATTACATTTAAGAAGGGATAAGTCAAAATCTTATAAGATGCGCGGTTTATCCCTTCTTAAATATAATCCTTGTAGTTATTCATGGTTTAGGAAATAGACTGCGTAACATCAGCTATTAAGTCTAACCGCCTTGTTTTTTCGTTCGGGTATTTTGTTTTTTTTTGAATCAATATGATTATAAACATTGAACGCCCAAAAAATGTCGGTAAATTTGCTTTTCTACATTTGGGATTTAGACCTTTTTTTCTCGGTGCCAGTAGTTTTGCGGTTTTGGCGATACTGATTTGGATGGGAATATATGTTTTTAGCTGGAATATTTTATTCAATCATTTTTCCCCAATAACATGGCATGCACATGAGATGATTTTTGGATATAGTCTCGCAGTTGTTGCAGGCTTTTTATTAACAGGGGTTAAAAATTGGACGGGGATACAAACACTTCACGGTTATCCGCTACTGTTGTTATTTTGGCTTTGGTTGTTCGCTCGACTTTTACCCTTTTTGGGGGTACCCTTAGGCGTGATAGCGGTGGTTGATAATTTATTTCTTCTTTGGCTCACTATTTCTGTGTTGTTACCGCTGTGGAAAGTCAAACATTGGAAAAGTTTTGGTTTACTCTCATTGCTATTTTTGTTATTGCTCAGCAATATTGTGTTTTATCTAGGCGCGTTTGATATATTGCCTAATGGCATGCATTATGGTTTATATTCAGGACTTTATCTCATTTTGGCTTTTATTTTCATTATGGGAAGAAGAGTGATTCCATTCTTCATAGAAAAAGGCGTGGGTTATCCAATTACATTAAAAAATTGGAAATGGATTGATAATAATCATATTTTCGTTTTTTTGGGATTTGGGATAGCAGATATGATAAACGCCTATTCTTATACAACGGCTGGGTTGGCTGGACTATTATTTTTGATCCACGGATTTAGGGTAATCGGCTGGTACACGCCAGGAATTTGGAAAAAGCCTTTGTTATGGATTCTTTATGTTGGTTATGCTTTTATTGTGTTAGGGTTTGCGCTTAAAGTTTTGGCGATTTTGGGTAATGTCTCTATTTTTTTGGCGGTTCATGCATTTGCATTTGGTGGCATAGGGATGGTAACGATGGGGATGATGGCGCGAGTTTCGTTGGGACATACTGGCAGAAATGTTTTCGCACCGCCTCGCTCGTTGGTTTGGATTTTTGTATTATTGCTTTGTGGTAGTTTAATAAGAGTTGCTTTTCCTTTGATAGAAAGTTCATTTTATTTAGTTTGGATAGGGTTCTCTCAAATTTTTTGGATTTTAGCATTTGGTTGGTTTAGTTATATTTATTTTCCAATGCTCATTTATCCAAGAATTGATGGGCATTATGGGTAGCAAAGCGCTGCACTCCAATAAACGGTAGCTTGGAGTGCTTCGCGAAGCGGCGCTTTGCACATCAATTATTAATGATTTCAGTTCCCAATCCCATCCAAAAACGAACAGTATCTACATCCAGATTGACGGAAAGGGAATGCACTTCATCATGTCCCATTAAATACAATTTATATTTGCCAACCTCTGGAAATACTTGCACGACTTTTGGTGCAAGTAAATCAGGAACGGAAAAGATTAAGAATCAATAGGTTATTTCGTATCTGCCTTTTTAATGACAGCGCTGGCAGTCGCAACCATACCTGCAATATCACTTAAATTGCTAGGAATAATCATTGTGTTATTGTTTTTAGCAAGTTTGCCAAATTCGTCTAAATACTGCTCTGCAATCCGCAAATTAACGGCTTGAAATCCGCCTTCCTGATTGATGGCTTTGGCAATATTGATAATTCCCTTACCCGTTGCTGCGGCAACCAGCTCAATTTCTGCGGCTTGTCCTTCTGCCTCATTGATACGTTTTTGTTTTTCCCCTTCTGAACGTGCGATCAATTCTTGCTTATCACCTTCTGCGTTGTTAATTTTCGCTTGCTTTTCTCCTTCTGATTCGGCAATCACAGCGCGTTTTTCTCGCTCTGCACGCATTTGTTTTTCCATCGCGTCCTTAATACTAACCGGGGGTTCAATATTTTTCACTTCATAGCGTGTCACTTTAACCCCCCAAGGTTCAGACGCTTTATCTACCGCTTCAACAACAGCAACATTGATACTATCACGCTCTTCAAAGGTTTTATCCAGCTCCAAACGTCCCATAACGCTACGCATTGTCGTTTGCGCTAATTGAACTGAGGCAAACCCATAATCCTCAATACCATAAGAAGCCTTACGCGGATCAATGACCTGCAAATATAAAATGCCGCCCATTGCTACCGCGATATTGTCTTTGGTAATACAAGTTTGGGGTGGCACATCGATTGCCTGCTCCTTGAGCGTATGTTTGTAGGACACCTTATCGATAAAAGGTATCAGAATATGAAAACCGGCTTCCAGTGTGCTTTGAAATTTACCCAAACGTTCGATAATAAAAGCCTCCTTTTGTGGCACAATGCGGAACGATTGTATAAAGATCACAAAAATGAAAATAACTAACCCGATTATAATAATCGGACCAATATCTGAGGAAAAAATCATAATACGTTTCCTTAAGTTAAAGCGGTGACTTCTAAAGTGAGATTATTCCTTCCAATAATTTTAACTTGTGCTCCCTCTTCTAAGATTTCGTTAGCCTGCGCTATCCATAAAGTGCCATGAAATTCCACCCTGCCTTTTTGGGTTGGAGTAAGCGCGACTTTTACCACTGCCGTTTCACCAATATAACCATCAAAGTTTTCTTCATCAGAATCTTTATTTATGACCATCCGTCCATAAAATATGGATTTCAGATAATGACGCAGAAAAAATAATAAAATCAACGAACTGGATAAAAATAACAACAACTGCCAAGTTAAAGAAATTGAAAACCACCAACTGACCAAAGCAGTCAGCCAAGCACCAAAGCCAAAGAAAAATAAAACCAACCCCGGAAAAAGTGCTTCTAAAACAAAAAGTGATAATCCAAGCAAAAACCAAATGAATGCAAATATCATATCAAAATTTTCCAAATGGCTGGTAATAACAGATTTTGGGGAACCCTCATCCTAACATTTTTTATTATGGAGTCAAATTTTTATAAGACAAGTGATTTTTACAAATCGTTTTATGCAACCTGATAATTGTTAACTGATAACTATGCGCGCCAAAAGCTTCTGCAACCCAGTCAAATTTCAGTTAAGTGCCAAAACTTTTTAGGTGATACTTAGAGGCTGTTTTGGAAAAAATGAAAAGTCTTTTTCAGAAAACGAGAAAGAT
>CAYFOB010000165.1:2064-7987 GCA_964344525.1 uncultured Thiomargarita sp. | reverse complement strand
TTTTCTGAAAAGGTAAAGAGTCTTCTCTCATTTTTTTCCAAAACAGCCTCTAATATTTACAAGGAGCGTAAAAAGAGCCACACCCAAAGGGTTTATCCAGCCGCCTCCAACAAACAAAGCGCCAAATTTTTAACCTCATAAATCCTCAATTTGGGCTTCCACAAACTGGCATCACCAATCACAATCACCTTGTCATTGCTAATTTCAACTTTAGACAAATGCACTTCTAAATACATTTCTATCTCACCATGTGGAATTTGCCCGCGGTATTTCCAAATCGTCTCATGCCCAATGAGCTGCACAAAACGCGGCGATTTCATGTGTTTGCCCAAATCCTGTTGTAGAACATAGACTTGCATGGCTTGCAAAATGGCTTCTATGCCTAAAGAGCCGGGCATGACAGGATCCTGATAAAAGTGGCATCTGAAATACCAGTCGGTTGGTTTAACCCGTTTTTGGGCGTAAATATAGCCTTGCTGATTGCGCCCACCACCTTCAACAATTTTCACTTCATCAATTAAATCTAATTGGTGGTGGGCTAAATGAGGCTTATTGCTCTCATAAAACCGGGTACGGTTTTCTGGTGCCTTCAAATTAATTTGCTTGATCGGCAATCCACCGGTATTTTCAACCCAAGGACGCACATCTTTTCCAGCATCTAAGCCGACTTGATTCGATAAAGCCTGTGGACTAAAGAAACCAAAGCTGGCAGTGCCTTGAAAAAACGGTTCGCCATCACAAACCACTTGATAATCAAAATTTTGGATAATCATGCCCTGAATGTTCGAAGAAGAAAGCAATCGGGCGGTGTTTGTGATCGTTTTGCCACGAATGTCCACCTTTTTCAGAAGGTGTCCGCGTCCATCCAAATTACGAAAGTACAAACTCTCATTAGGATAAAGCAAAGTTGCGCCTAAATAAGCAGATAGAAAACCACAGGGCTGCAACCCAATTTCCATCAAAACAGAATAGGGCACGACATCTGCTGAATTGTGACGATAATACCAAGTATCTACCGGTGCATCATATTCTGTCACTATCGCAGAATTTTTGGCGAGTTCATGGCGTTTACCTTTCACTTCTAAAACGCGATGCACAAAATTAAGGTGCGTATTAGGCATCCGTGAGGCTTTGATGTGCCCACTGTCATAAATTTTGTATTCTGGACCAAAACATTTGGATACTGAACCTGTGCAAAATTCTTCAACTTTATCTTCATTCAATAAAGCTGGCTTACGGGGCAAATTAACTAAACGAGCCAGTGGCTCACTATCGGCAAAGCGAGGGGGTGTTGCCGGATTTTTTTCAGATAACAACAAACCCACATCTTTAAAATGTACAATGATTTTGCCGTTCAAAATGATTTCAACGTCACCTTTGGCATAAGGTTTGGGACTTAAACCCAGTTCCGTGATTTCTAGTCTATAAATTAAGACAGCAGAAATCGGTGTAACTTGTCCCCGGCAACGAACCACTTGTCGCAAATTGGGAATCGGTTGAAAACGGGCATCGGTGGTACAAGTTTGGAATCCCAAATACAGCAAATAAAATTGCAACAATTGTCCACAACCCTCAGCCATCAAAGAACCCGCCATCACTTCATCATCTTTAAAGTGGCAAGGAAAATACCAATGATCAGGTTCCAGAATTTTTTCACCGATAACCAACCCTAAACCATGCACACCACCGTTGTATTCCACCGATGTCACACGATCAATCATCAAAATACCCTTTGGTGGGCGCAAAGAAGGATTTAATCCCGCTTGCCAATAATGATCACCAAAGCAAGCAGCGATGTTGCCCTCAGTCAGATTGCGCATATCGTTTTCATCAAAAGAGGATTTTTGGCAAATCAGCAAAGGTTCAAAATGTTGCTTTTTAATTTGCTCACGTTCTGCCAATTCCTTTTTGGAATAAACAACCCCTTTACCTTTATCCAATTCATCATCAGTAAAAAAGCCCGCGCAACCGCCGTCCATCGTCAGCACCATTTTATCGCCAATAAAACAGTCATAACTGAAGAAAAACAACAAATTATTGCCATGTCTGACAAAGGAATTGATGGAAATATCGTAGCGTAGCGTGCTTCCTTCCATCGGTATATCATCCAAAAAAGTCATGGTGCAATCAAGTAAGCGATAAACAAGTTCGCCTTTATTCTCAAAATCGATGCCCAAATAGCTGATTAATAATAAATCACATTGTCCAGATTCCACCGAAACCGCCCATGGTACTTGCCCATCCACTGAATACCACATATTGTAAGGAATATCATATTCGGTAGTCATGCTAGAAGGTTTAAAACATCCTCTCTCAGCGTTGAGTTTAGTGACGCGACTCACCAACAAGTAAGGTGGGAGAGGCAATCGTACCTGGCGACGATATGTGTCGATAATGGCATATTCTGGACCAAAAACGTTGGCAATCTTACCTTCCGCAAATTCCAGCAAATCGGCTTGATCCCAAATGACTTCAGACGACTTAGTCGATTGTTGGGTGTTAGCAATTTGCAATTGAAGTATTTTCAGTATGCTAGGATGCATGTTGTGTGTCATTTGATTTTTAAATTTTTTCCGATTTTCGGGTGTTAACATTGTGGCAGTGATAGGTTTCCCACCTAAAGTCACCTTTTTGATCAATGACTTAGGTTTAGTCGAAGCCGGAATGGGTGTATAAAGGGGTGACAAATCCACCGGTACACGATGACTGAGCAGTTGTGCTAGCAATCTGATGATGCCCGTCTGATCATCAACACCTTTGCTATTAATAAACATGGCAACATGCGCTTTTTCTTTCAGAGTTTCATCAATCCATCGCGCACAATTGTTGCCAGCGCCAAGCTCAATGAATATTCTAGCGCCATCTTCATAAACACGATGAATCAAAGCGGGAAAATCAAGCGTTTGACAATGAAGTTTAGCCGCATTATCACCAATATACCGACTATCAAGCGGCATTGGCGCACAATCAACATTTGAATAAAATGTAATATCCTGCACATTATCGACAGGATTAGTATGCAAATCAGCGATAGCCTTATAATCAGCTTGCACCAATTCACTGTGAGAAACGCTTTTTAAAGTGACAGGAAAGGAGTGGCATTTGAGTTTCTCAATCACGCTCAAACACGCTTTAGGCGCCCCTCCAATAACAACTTCTTCTGGCGTATTGATAAAAGTCAAATAAACCCGTTCTTCATCTTGGATAAGCGCTTTCACCGCCGCCACTGGTGCTTTGAGTACATAAGAACGCCAAAAGTTGTCGGCGGATGATTTATCCAATCCCCAAAAATCACAAGCAGCAAAACAAGGACCCGTTAATTGCGTTCGATAAAGCGGCGAAACTGGTAAAACTTGAGTCAACATTTTATCATCACGCCAGACTTTGAGCGCAAACATCATGCCACTGAGTTCACCGCGGCTATTCCCAAAAGCCATTTGGGGATGAACTTGGAAATAATCTCTCAGAATCGACGTATACAAAAAATCAAAACTGATGCCCGTTTGGCACATAGCCACGCCATCATTGAATAATTGGGCTTCAATTGCGGCATTCCTTGAACGTTTTTCCAAGCTGCGAGGATAAAGCAATTTATCATGCACAAGCTGACTGATTTTATTGCTCAAAGCCGAAAAACTGTCATAAATTTTCGGATACAATCGAAATAAATCCCGTCCCACGCCAAGATAAGTGTTGCCCATCGCTGGATAAACAAAAGCCACTTTGCCTTCTTGAGCCAACGGTTTTGCCGTGAAATAACTACCCAGCGGGGTTTTCCATTCACCACCGGTTTCAAAAGCTTTTTTAACGCCTTTCATAGCAAAACCAATTTCTCGGCGCAATTCTTCCTGATTTTGACCAACAATGGCTAAAGCATAAGGCTTATTTTGAAAAGCCTGAAAAGTTTTGCTCGCGGCGACAGCCAGGTTATCATCAATGCGTGTTTGTAAATCATTAAGTTGATTAAGCAAAGCCGATTGATTATCAGCCGCCAAAGGAAATAAATAAAACGGTGGGCGGTACTGTGGCACTTCATTTTGAGCTTCAGACAAAATCAAATGAGCATAACACCCATCAAGTCCTAACCCGTTGATAGCCGCCATTCTTTTCGTCTGGTTTTCCTCTAAAAACCAGGTTTTTGACTCAGTAGGCACATAAAAGGGACTGCCTTGCCATTGCTCAGGTTTTTTGGGACGAGTCCATTGGGGCGTTGCAGGAATATAGCGATGATACAAACACAACGCGGTTTTAATTAAACTCGCCATCCCTGAAGCGGCGAAAGTATGACCAATATTGGCTTTAACACTACCGATTGCCGTACTCAAAGGCGCCCCTTGATAGTTTTCCATTAAAGCCTTAATTTCAGCCTCATCTTCTGCGGCTACCCCACTGCCATAAACTTCCAAATAGCCTATATCGCTTGCCTTAATGCCTTGCTGAGTGCCCAAGCTAATCGCATCAATCACCGCATAAATACGATCTTGCGCAGCAGTATCCAAGCGTTTTAAAACGACAGCGCCCGCGCCTTCACCCACCATCCAGCCATTTACTTTTTCATCATAACTGAGCGTATTAACACCTGTGTTAACAGGCGCCTGACGTAATAACACATGCTCAAATCCGCCTGATAAATCCACAGCGCCAACCACAACGGCATCAACTTCGGCACTTTCCAAAAAGATTTGCGCCATTTCCAACGCTCTAAACACAGAATTTTCTTCCGCAGAAAGCGTAAAAGCAGGACCCGTAAAATCCCACTGACTGGCAATACGGCAAGCCATAATATTACCGATAAAACTGGTATATTGGTTAATATGCGCCGGTGGATGCAAACTATCTTTAGCAAGATTTTCCAATTCAGACATTTTGTCTGGAGGCAAAGAATCAAGACTTTCTTTGATTTGCCACGACAAATCACATCGCCCACGAAACTGATGTAAAGCCAGCTCCGAACCCATTGCGACAATCACCGCAACATTACTGCCTTCAACCAATCCAGCATCCCTAATGGCATTATCAGCCACCTTAAGCATCAACAATTGTTGAGGAATAAGCTTATCATCATCACGCGGTGGAATTTTAAAATGTAAAAAATCTATGTCAAAATCTTGAATATAAGCCCCCAAAGGCGCTTTATCAAAACCATACTTTTTCAACAAATCATTTTGTCTCTCAATACCAAGCCATCTCTCAGGCGGCACAGGCATAAAATGCTGAATACCCTCATAAATAGTCCGATCAAAAGCCTCCAATCCATGACACCCCCCAAACAAAGCATCCATACCCACAATAGCAAGTCGATACTCCGGAGTGCTTCGCCCCGCTTTGCTATCTTTAGACGTACCTTCTCCAGATTCTAAGATCATGTGAGCATTAGTACCGCCAAACCCAAACGCGCTAATACCAGCGCATTTAATATGCGCAGCGGGCCAAGGCGTAGCCGTTGTCACCATCTGTTCAGCAGAAAACACACCCTGACTTGATTTCAACGGCTCAGTCAACTTAATCATGGGTGGAATAACCCCTTTTTCCATGCTTAAAATGACTTTAATCATACTCGCCATGCCAGCCGCAGTGAGCAAATGCCCTAAATTGGACTTAACCGAACCAAGCAAAGGCGTAGTATCATACTTTCCAAAAAAAGCCTCCATCGAATTAAGCTCAGTAATATCGCCAACCGGAGTGCCTGTCGCATGACACTCAATATAATCAATACTCTTTGGATTAACCCCCGCCTCACTATATGCACGCTCAAAAGCGAGAATTTGCCCTTTCGGATTAGGATTAAGTACAAATTTCCCTTTACCATCATTCGATAACCCCACACCGCGTATAGTTGCATAAATCTTATCGCCATCCCGAATGGCCTCCTCATAGCGCTTCAAAACCAACATACCCGCGCCTTCCCCAGCAAACAATCCTT
>CAYFOB010000165.1:0-2054 GCA_964344525.1 uncultured Thiomargarita sp. | reverse complement strand
AGATGACTTATCTAAAGGACGCGCAACCCCATTTTCAGGATAAGCATGAAAAATGGAAAACCCCATATTAATAAAAAAGGGATCCGCACAACTAATAGCCCCGGCTAACATCAAATCCGCTTTACCTGACAACAAAAACTGACAAGCAAATTTAACCGCATAAAGTGATGACGCACAAGCCGCATCTAAGGCAAAACGAGGTCCCAATAAAGACAAGCCCTGAGCAATGACAGTCGCAGGATAACCAGCAATCAGCGCATTAAGCGGATCAACCTCTAACTGACGACTTTTCAAGCGAAAAGCATCATACTCCAATAATTCCTGAATGGCAGACTCAAGCGTTTTATGGTAAATGGGCGCAAATAAATGATGAGAAAATCGAGTAGGAAAAGAAAGATTTCCTAAAACCACACCACAATTAGCCAAAACAGCGGAATTTTCTAAATACCCGCTGTCTAATAAAGCCTGTTTAGACACAAAAAGTGACCATTGATAAATTTTATCCAAATTTTCCAACAACTCAGCCGACATGTGATAACCACTGGCATCAAACTCAAAATCTCGAATAAACCCGCCATTGAGACAATAATACTTATCCGTTTTCCCTTTGACAGGATCAAAAAAAATTTGAGCATCAACCCCCATCTGTTCAGCAGTTGCCTGAGAGGTTAAATCTTTTTGCTCAATGATATTTTCCCAATAACGAACAGGCGTTGAAGCCCCAGGAAAAAGCCCAGAAAGTCCAATGATAGCAATTTTGTCCATAATTTCTCGATTTTGTTTCTTAATTGTATTTTGGTATGTACTTACCTGTGAACTCATTCTAAGGTAGCTGCATCTTGAAAGACTTGCCAAAGCGATTTAGGCAAACCTTTAAAAGTTTTTTGATAGCGTGCCGCTTCGTCTCCAGTGACATCGTGGATAAAAATACGTGAGATTTGTTGAGGATATTGACGGGCAATCTCTGCATAGATTTCCGGATCATTTTCCCCAGAATCTCCTACCAAAATAAAACGTCGTTCCATACAACAATCAATCAAAGATTTAATGGTTTTGATTTTGTGAGGACGTGAAGATTTGAAAAAGTCAAAAAAGCTACTGTCTTTCCAACGAAATAAGCGTAAATGAAAACTACCCATCGGAAAACCATTGTCTTTCAAAAAATTGGCAAGTGGCTGATAAAGTTGCCAAGGACTGGCTGACACGTAGTGAAAAGTCACATTACCTCGTTTCTGCCAACTCTTATAAAGCGTAGCCATATCGGGCACTGGTTGAAACGGATGTATAAAAGTATTAGCTAATAACGCTTTTTTATCACGAACTTCACTGATTTTAATGGTATCATCAATATCGGAGATCACTGATATACCATTTTTATCAACCAATTGAATTTGACCTACAAAACGACGTGAATCACGACTGACGGCTTCAAAAGGTATAAATTGAGCGCCTCGCAATGCTTTAATGTCAATTGCTGGTATAAGGAGTACATCCGAAAAATGCCCATTTTTAGCCGATTTGTTGCTAAGTGCAATACGTTGTCCACCAAAATGAATGCTAATCTGCTTACCTCTTTCATTATCAACAAAAAAAGCAGCCATTCTTTGTTTATTATTAGATTCCAAACCAAACAAACGAGATATCTCCCATTCTGGTTCATAAATCCAACCATGAATATGCACTTTCCACACTTCATCAATGGGATAAGCAATCGTCGGAAAAAACACCACAACTTCATCATCCTTAATGGACGATGAAGCACAAGCATATTGATGTAGGATAAATCCCACTAGCAATGTCATTAATACGCGTGTTGATTTCATTAATGTTTGCCTCTATTTAACTACAAAGATTTGACTTATCCGTGGCTATAAGCCAAATTGCGCATTTTATAAAAAAATGGAATGTAATTTAATTTTTCAATAACTGATGTTAAGTACTGAATCATAAGTTTTCAGGTATGCAAGTCGTCCAAAGCGGCCGCGAAGGACATCTCTTTTCCAAAGCGCGGCTGGGCGACTCCAAAATACGGTAAAACTTGTGAACGGGTACTT